>JAWWPM010000117.1:0-3423 GCA_033854915.1 Nocardioidaceae bacterium | reverse complement strand
CGGGCCCAGCGCCTTCAGCCCGTCGTACGCCGCCTTCTGCGCGGCCGGGTTGATCGTCAGCACGACGTTGCCGCCCTTGCTGGCGTTTCCGTTGACGAGGTCGACGAGGCGGTTGACGAACAGTCGGTCGTCCTCGCCGGACAGGAAGCCGTTGTCGGCGCGCTCGATGCCGGTCTCGTTGCCGAAGGTGTACCAACCGGTGAGCGGCGCGTACATGAACGGCTTCGTGTAGACACGCTGGTACTGGTACTGGTCGGTGGTCTTGACGCTCTGCGCGATCGGCTGGCCGCCGACCAGGATCGCGCCGCGGTCGCGGGAGAAGGTCGCCGTGGCCACCCTGCCGTTGCCGAGGCGGTTGTTGAGCGCGTTCGCGCGGTAGTACTGCAGGTACGTCGCGTTGAGGGCGAGCGCGAGGAAGAGCAACAGGCAGAAGATCGCCACCGTACGGATCGGCTTGTTCACATCTTCACCACCTGGGTGGTCTCCATGTCGTCGTCACCCGGCGCCGAGAGGTCCGGCGGTGGACGCCGGGCGGAGTCGGAGATCCGCAGTAGGAGCGCGACGATCACCCAGTTCGCGATCAGTGACGACCCGCCGTAGGACAGGAACGGCGTGGTCAGGCCGGTCAGCGGGATCAGGTGGGTGACGCCGCCGATGACCACGAAGACCTGTAGGGCCAGCGCGCCGCCGAGGCCGGTGGCGAGCAGCTTGCCGATGTCGTCGCGGCTGATCAGGGCGGCACGGAAGGCGCGCTCGACGATCAGGCCGTAGAGCAGGATCACCGCGATCGAGCCGGTCAGACCGAGCTCCTCGCCGATCGAGCCGAAGATGAAGTCGCTCCAAGCGAACGAGATGCGCCAGGGGGAGCCCTGGCCGAGGCCGCGTCCGAGCAGGCCGCCCCAGGCCATCCCGAACATCGTCTCGACGCTCTGGCGGCCCCGGTCGTCGGTGCCGTCGCCGTAGTGGCCCCAGACGTTGGACCACAGGTCGATGCGCTCGCGGACGTGGCCGATGAAGAGATAGGTCAGGTAGGAGCCGGCCGCGAACAGGAGTGCGCCGACGACGAGCCAGCCGGCCCGCTCCGTCGCGACGTACAGCATGATCAGGAAGAGGCCGAAGAACAGCAGGCTCGAGCCGAGGTCGTGCTGGAAGACCAGGATGCCGAGGCTGACCACCCACATCGCCAGGATCGGGCCGAGGTCGCGGCCGCGCGGCAGGTCGACCATCGCCACCCGGCGCCCGGCCAGCGCCAGCGCGTCGCGGTGCAGCACGAGGTAGCCGGCGAAGCTGATCACCAGCAGCACCTTGGCGACCTCACCGGGCTGCAAGCTGAGCGGCCCGAGGTGGATCCAGATGCGGGCGCCGTTGACGGTCGTGCCGATGACCGGTGCCATCGGCAGCAGGAGCAGCACGATCGCCGCCAACCCGCTGGTGTAGGTGAAGCGCTGGAGCACGCGGTGGTCGCGGATCACCAGCAGGGTCCCGACAAAGAGGGCTACGCCCAGGGTCATCCAGATCAGCTGCTGGCGCGCGTAGTGCTGGTTGAGCGCGAGGTCGAGACGGTGGATGACGGCCAGGCCGAGGCCGTTGAGCGCGGCCACGATCGGCAGCAGGACCGGGTCGGCGTACGGCGCGACGAGGCGCACCACGACGTGCGCGACGATGATCAGGGCGGCCAGCCAGCCGCCGTACGACACGATGTCGGGCGGGACGGTGCCCTTCACGCCGAGGCCCACCGCGGCGTAGGCGCCGACGCCGACCACCAGTGCGAGCACGAGCAGGAACAGCTCGGCGCCCCGGCGGCGGCGGTGCACAAACTGCGCGACGGCCTGGCCGGGGCGCGCGATCGCGGACTGGCTCATCAGCCACCACCCGTCGAGGCCGGCTGGGTGTTGGCGGCGAGCCGCTGCACGGTGCGTTCGGCGTCGTAGAGGCTGCTCGCGCCGATGCCCTGCTGGACCTGACCGAGGTTGAAGGTGCTCAGCTGGTCGACGCGGACGTCGCTGGTCTCGTAGGGGTGGGACAGGTCGATGCCCGGTACGTCGGCGTTGACGCCTCGGTAGATCGTGACGACGCCGTCCTGCTCGCCGACGTAGTACTGGTGCTGGCTCCAGCTCCAGGCGACGACGCCGGCCATCCAGCCCAGGCCGAGGATGCCCACGACGGCCAGGCAGCGACGCAGCCACACGAAGCGGCGCGGGGGCCGGGGCGCGTAGCGAGCGGTCTCGGGATCGGGGTCGAAGGCATAGGGAACGTCGGGGGGCAGGTCGGCCGCGACCGGCTCGAGCTCACCGGTGTCGCCGGCGCGGTGGCCGCGGAAGAAGGAGCCGCCGGAGCGGGATCGGCGCTTGAGCTCGGCCGCGGAGCCGACCACCATCGGCGCCGCCGGCGGCGCCTCGTCATCGGGCGAGACGGTGACGACGTCGGCCACGATGCAGGTGACGTTGTCGGTGCTGCCGGCCTCGAGACTGGCCCGGACCAGCTCCACCGCCGCGAAGTCGGGCGACCCGGTCGCCAGGATGTCCGCGAGCCGGCCGTCGTCGAGCGAGGCCGTGGCGCCGTCGCTGCACAGCAGGACCCGGTCGTGCTCGACCAGCTCGACGGTGAACAGGTCGGGATCGACCTCGTGCACGCCGTCGAGCGCCTTGAGGATGAGGTTGCGGTGCGGGTGGGTGCGCGCGTCCTCCTCGGTGATCCGACCCTCGTCGATCAGGCTCTGCACAAACGTGTGGTCGCTGGTGAGCTGGCTGATCTCGTGCCCGCGGAACAGGTAGGCGCGGCTGTCGCCGACGTGGCCCATGGCGAGGCGCTCGCCGTCGAAGAGCGCGACCGTGGCGGTGGTGCTGGTGCCACTCAGGGACGGCTCCTCGTCGACCAGGTCACCGATCCGGTCCGACGCGCGGTGCAGGGCACCGGCCACGAGCTCGAGCCGGGCCCCGGTGTCCTCGGGGTCGGTGGGGGGCTGGTCGAGCCGGCGGAGCTGGCCGATCGCCGTGCTCGACGCCAGGTCGCCACGGGCCGCGCCACCGACGCCGTCGCACACGGTCAGCAGCCAGGGCCCGGCGTAGCCGGAGTCCTGGTTGTCCTTGCGCACGCGGCCGACGTCGGAGATCGCGGCGTACTGCAGCCGGAACGTCACTTGCGCAGCTCCAGGAGCGTCTTGCCGATGCGGACCTGGGTGCCGAGGGTCAGGGTGGTCGGCTGGGTGATCCGGGCGCTGCCGATGTAGGTGCCGTTGGTGGAGCCGAGGTCCTCGACGAACCACTGGTCGCCGCTGGAGGCGATGCGGGCGTGCCGGGTGGAGACGTAGTCGTCGTCGAGGCGGATCGCGGCGTCGCTGCCGCGGCCGATCAGGATCGGGGCCTCGGCGAGCTCGGCCCGCTCACCCTTGTTGGCACCGTCGACGACCAGGAGGTGGGTGGG
>JAWWPM010000116.1:0-2739 GCA_033854915.1 Nocardioidaceae bacterium | reverse complement strand
GCGCCGTGCTCAGGCCGGCGTTGTGGACGAGGTCGAAGATGCTCGACACGTAGTGCCCGGCCGCGTTCGCGACCGTGCCGCCGGGATCGCCCGGCCAACCGACGCCGGTCCCGCCCCGGGTCGGGTCGATCGGCCGCCCGGTGAGCATGCCGGTCAGGGTCGACAGGCGGCCGGTGCCCTCGGCCTCGGTACGGGCGTTCATCGTCGACGAGCCGTCGGCGATCATCGACTGCAGGTGCGGCGCCGTTCCGCTGGCTGCCGCGGCCGCGAGGGCTCGCGACGTCAGGCCGTCGACGGTGAGGACGACGGCATGGGTCGTCTGCGTGGCCTGGATGGCTTCCGACGGCAGGACCGCGTCGGCCACCACCACGAAGTGGTCGGTGGTCTTCTGGACCAGCTTGTTGTGGAGGGCCTGGTGCCAGGTGAACGACACGCCCTGACTGCCCATCACCCAGTCGACGTGCATCGGGTCGGGGGCGACGCACGTACCGGCCAGCACGCCGCCGCCGTTGCTGGCCCGCATGTCGGTCTGGGTGGCCATCGGGCAGAAGTAACGGGCCTTGTCGTTCTCGTCACCGGTGCTGATCACCGGGATCGTGGGGTAGTCGATCCGGAGCTGGTTGAAGAGCCCGATCTCGAGCCGGACCGCCTCGTCGCGCCACTTCTGGGCGGGACCCTGGGCGTCCGCCGGGTTGTGCGAGTTGTAGAACCAGGCCTCGCGACCCGTCAGCCGGTTGCGCAGCAGGACGTAGGGCATCCGGATCAGGTTGCCGTGGAAGTAGGGGATCTGGATCGTGCGTGCCTCGACCAGCTCCCAGGTGCTGCGCTGCCACGCGATGGTGTTGGCCATCGCGGCTTCGGTGAGCTGGTTGCCGGGGTAGGTGTCGTACTCGGCGCCCTCGAGGTCGTAGAAGCGCTGGAACTGCGGCGCCTGCATCTCCTGGAAGCCGATGACCTGCATGCCCTGGTTCTTGATGATCCGGACCGCCCAGTTCATCCGCGTCGCGCCGTCCGCCCAGCCCTTGCGGTCTCCGCCGGCCGCGGTGTGGCCGTAACCGAGGAGGTTGAAGCTGCTCATCCGGACGTGGGTCGGGACGTCGGTGGGCACGACCACGGGGGCGGTGACGCTCGGGGACGAGGAGGCGCCGGCGGCGGGTGACGTCAGCGTCGCGGCCACTGCCAGCGCAACCGTCCCGGCGATGCCCCAGCGCAGGGATCGGCACAGGAGTCGGGGGGAAGCGGAGTGCAGCACGGGGAAGTCCTTCTGCTCGGCTCTTGCTGGTTCGGGGCTGGTCCGGTGGTTTCACACTGGTCACGCAAGTCACAGCAGCCCCACGCTAAGCGGGCTCGACGCGACCGGGCTTCCGCGTGGATCAACCGTTACCCAATCGTTACTGCGGGCGCCGCGTGTCGACTTCGCTCGACGCGACGCCCCCACCTGCCGAGTCGTTCGGGGCCGTAGGTGCGTCCCGCTAGCATGACCCGGCAGTCCGCTCCGCGGAACCGGATCGGGTGGATCAGTTCATCACGGCACCAGGTCAGGAGGCGCGGCGCGTGGCCGACCGGGTCGTCCTTCACATCGGCACCATGAAGTCGGGCACGAGCTTCATCCAGTCGGCCCTGATGTCCAATCCCGAGGTGCTCGACGCGGCCGGAGCCCGCTACCTCGGCGAGACGTTCGGGCGCCAGGCCAAGGCCGTGCGCGACGTCTACCGCAGGCCGAAGCGGCCGCGCCGGCACACCCGCTGGCAGGCACTGGTGGACGAGGCACGCACGTTCGAAGGCGACGTCGGGCTCATCTCGATGGAGTTCCTCGGCTTCGCCACGGACGAGCAGCTCTCACCCTTCCTCGACCCGTTCGCGGGCGTGCCGATCGACGTGATCCTGACCGTGCGCGACCAGTTCCGCGCGATCCCTGCCCAGTGGCAGACCTTCACCCGCAACTTCGGCGCCGACGACTGGGGCACCTACCTGCGCCACATCGACCATGCGGTGTGGAGCCCCGACCGGAAGTCCCGGGCCTCCGTCACGTTCCGTCGGGCCCAGGACGTCGTCAGCGTCCTGGACCGGTGGTCGGCGGACCCGCGCGTCGGCAGCCTGACCGTGGTCACGCTCCCGCCGCCGGAGGCTCCGCGCGAGGAGCTGTGGCACCGGTTCTGCACCGCCGCCGGGATGAGCCTCGGCGACGTCGTCCTCGAGGAGGCCAGGGAGAACACCTCCCTGGGTTACGCCTCGTGCGACTTCCTGCGCCGGCTCAACCCGTTGCTCGAGGACGTCAGGCCGCGGCTCTACCGCAAGGGCATGCGGCCGTTGGCCAGGGAGGTCCTCGCGCCGTTGCGCGAGACCGAGGGCCGGCCGGAGCTCGATCGTCGCGGGGCCGCCTTTGCCCGTGGGCTGAACCAGAAGATCCGTGACGCCGTCGACAGGGGCCGGTACGACGTCGTGGGCACGTTCGACGACCTGCCGGTGCCGGTCGACCTCGACCAGCCCGAACACGTCGTACCCCCGGCCATCGACCTCGTGCACCGCGCGGCGGCCGCCACCCGGCAGCACGCTCTCGACGTGCTCGGAAAGGACGGGCGGCCCGCGCCCGTTGGCCTCGACGAGCTCGTGGCCGACTGCGCCCGACTGCTGCGCCGGGCCTACCGCTGGGGTCGCTAACCTGTCCGCGTGGACGGGACGGGTGGGGGCGAGGTCGCGCAGGCGCACACCCTGAGCACGGTCACCGTCACCGACGAG
>JAWWPM010000115.1:0-9770 GCA_033854915.1 Nocardioidaceae bacterium | reverse complement strand
AGCCGCCGCCCCAGGGGCCGCCGCGGCCTCCGAAGCCCTGGTGCCACGACTGGTGGTTGCCGAACCGCGACTCGAACTCCTGCGCCCACTGGCGCCCGAAACCCTGCTGCCCCATCGTCACTCCCGCTGGCGTCTCGTCGGGCGACACTGTCGTCGACCGATCACGATATATCGCGAGCGTACGTGGACTGCGGGGGCGGCACAAGGACTGCCGACGACTCAGCCGGTGTTGCGCATCCCGGCCGCGATCCCGTTGATGGTCAGCAAGAGGGCACGCTCGAGGGCCGGGTCGTCCTCGCCGCGGCGATAGCGGCCGAGCAGCTCGACCTGGAGGTGGTGCAGCGGCTCGAGGTAGTTCTCCCGGATCTCCAGCGTCGTGCGCAGGGTCGGCTCGCGGTCGAGCAGCGCCGTGTCGCCGGTCACCGCGAGCAGGTGCTGCACGGTGAGGTCGAACTCCGCCCGGATGCCGTCGAGCAGGGGGCGCAGGGGCTCGGGCGCCAGGGCGACGTAGCGCGCCGCGATGTCGAGGTCGGTCTTGACCAGCGTCATCGAGACGTTGCCCAGGAAGGTACGGAAGAACGGCCACTCGACGTACATCTCGCGGAGCTGGTCGAGGTCGCCGGCCACGGCGGCGAGACCGGAGCCGACCCCGAACCAGCCCGGCACGATCTGCCGGGACTGGGTCCAGCCGAAGACCCACGGGATCGCCCGCAGGTCGTCGAGGCCGTCGTCGGAGTCGGGCCGCCGGGCGGGGCGGGAGCCGATGTGGAGGGCACCGAGCAGGTCGACCGGGGTGGAGGTCAGGAAGTACTCCGCCAGGCCGCCCTCCTCGACCAGCCCGCGGTAGCGCGCGTGGGCGGCCTCGGAGATCCGGTCCATCATCGCGTCCCAGCGGCGGCCCTGCGCGGAGGTCCGGCGGTCGGTGCGGTGCAGGACGCTGGCCTCGATCGTGGCCGCCACCGCGAGCTCGAGGTTCTGCCGGGCCAGGGCGGGCAGCGCGTACTTGTCGCTGATCACCTCGCCCTGCTCGGTGATCTTGACCTCGCCGTCCACGGTCCCCGAGGGCAGCGCCATGATCGCGTCGTACGTCGGGCCGCCGCCTCGACCGACGGAGCCGCCGCGGCCGTGGAAGAACCGCAGGCGCACGCCGTACCTCCGGGCCACGTCGCGCGCCCGCCGCTGCGCGCGCTGGATCTGCCACTGGGAGGTGGTGATCCCGCCGGCTTTGTTGGAGTCGGAGTAGCCGAGCATCAGCTCCTGCACGTCTCCGCGAAGCCGGACCAGCTCGCGGTACGACGCGTCGGCGAACATCGCGTCGAGGATGAACTCCGCCTGCTCGAGCTCGGTCACGGTCTCCAGCAGCGGCACGAACCCGATCCGGGCCACCCCCGACGGCAGGTCCACCAGCCCCGCCTCGCGGGCCAGCACCACCGCCGCGAACACGTCGTCTGCATCGTGGGTCATCGAGATGATGTAGCTCTCCACGACCCGCGGGCCCAGTGAGTCGAGGCCCCAGCGGATCGCCCGGAAGGTCTCGGCGGTGACCGCGCCCTCGTCGTCGAGCGGCAGCGGGTAGCGGGCCAGGGGCCGGCGGCTGGCCAGCTCCTCGCTGAGCACCTTGGTCCGCGCGTGGTGCTCGAGCGCGGCGTACGGCGTGGAGAGCTCGCCGACCCGGTCGAGCAGCTGGCCGACCGCGTGGTGGTGCTTGCCCGAGTGCTCGCGCACGTCGAGCGTGGCCAGGGTGAGTCCGGTCGCAGCGACGGTCCGCACGAGCCGCTCGACGTCGCCGCAGGCGACGACCGCGCCCTGGTGGGCCAGCACCGAGCGGTGCAGCAGCAGCAGGTCGTCGAGGAGCTCGGTGTCGTCGGCGTAGTCGCGGCCCTCGGTGTGCCGGCGTCCCCCCGCGACGCGGCGCTCGGTGAGGCCGAGCCGCACGTGCACGCAGGTCAGGAACAGCCGGTAGGGCTCCTCCGCGTTCAGGCGTCGATAGCGCGGCTCCACCTCCGCAAGCCCGGGCAGGAGCTGGTCGATCCGGGCGGTCAGCTCCTCGGAGACCTCGCTGACCCGGTCGCTGACCGAAAGGTCGCGACGCAGCCGGTCGACCAGGGTCTGCAGCATCCGGATGCCGTGCACGGCCTGGAGGGTGAGCACCTCGCGGGTCGTGGCCGGGGTGACGTGGGGGTTGCCGTCGCGGTCGCCGCCGACCCAACTGCCGAACCGAAGGGGCCTCACATCGGCCGGGAGCTCGACGTCCATCGAGGCCAGTCGGTCGCGCAGCTCCTCGAGCACGTCGGGCAGCGCCGCCGCCGACAGCCCCTCGAGGTAGTAGACGACGTTGCGGGCCTCGTCGGTCGGCTCGGGCGGCTCGATCCGGATCTCGTCGGTCAACCACAGCAGCTCGATCGCCTCGGCCAGCCGGCGGTCGCGTCGCGGACCCTCCGGCTCCTCGAGCAGGGTGGCCACCCGCCGCAGCTTGTCGATGGTGGACCGTCGGGCCACCTCGGTGGGGTGAGCGGTGAAGACCGGCCGGACGCCGACGTTGCGCAGCAGACCGGCCAGCTCCTGTGGGGGGACGCCCGCCTCGCGGATCCGGTCCAGCGCCTGCTCGATCCAGCCGCCCTGCTCGCGCCGCTCTCGGGTCAGGGAGCGGCCGCGGTGCACCTGCTCGGTGATGTTGGCGAGGTGGAAGTACGCCGTGAACGCCCGCACCAGCGTCGTGATCGTGGCCAGGTCGAAGTCCGGAAGCTGGTCGAGCCGACCGCTCTTCGCGTGCTCCCGCACCTGCTCGACCAGCGCCAACAGGTCGTCGCCCTCGGTGCGAGCCAGGGTCTCGCCGAGGATCGACGTCACCCGCCGGATGTCGCGGCGCAGTGACTCGTCGGGTGCGCCGACCCGCGGGTCGCCCGTCGTACCGTCCTCGCTCATGCCCTCATCGTCACCGATGGATGTGACGGGGCCGTTTCGGCGCCCACCGGGCGGACCGGGCCTCGGGGACCTTCGACTCTGCGCGTGATACCCCAAGGGGGTATGGTGGGTGCATGGACCACCCGGGATATGTCAGCTCCAAGGACGACGTGCTCAAACGCCTCCGCCGGATCGAGGGCCAGGCGCGGGGCCTGCAGCGGATGGTGGAGGAGGAGCAGTACTGCATCGACATCCTCACCCAGGTCTCCGCGATGACCAAAGCCCTGCAGGCCGTCTCGCTCAGCCTGCTCGACGACCACCTCGCCCACTGCGTGCGTGACGCCGTCAGCACCGGCGTCGACGCCGACGAAAAACTCGCCGAGGCGTCGGCCGCGATCGCACGCCTCGTGCGCTCCTGACGGAAGGTACCGAGATGACCCAGACCTGGACCGTGACGGGGATGACGTGTGCGCACTGCGTGGCCTCGGTGACCGAGGAGGTCACCGAGCTGCCCGGCGTGCGCGCCGTCGACGTCGTCCTCGAGAGCGGCACGCTGACCGTGACCGCCGACGCCCCACTCGCCGACGACGACGTACGCCGTGCGGTCGAGGAGGCGGGCTACGCGCTCGCGTGACATGACCACTCCTGCTGTCCTCGACGTCGACCTCGCCATCACCGGGATGACGTGCGCATCCTGCGCGAACCGGATCGAGCGCAAGCTCAACAAGCTCGACGGCGTGACCGCGAGCGTCAACTACGCCACCGAGCGCGCCCACGTGAGCCGGCCCGCCGAGGTGTCGACGCAGGCCCTGATCGAGACCGTCCGCTCGGCGGGGTACGACGCGTCGCTGCCCGCCGCGGAGCCGGCGGCCGATCCGGTCGTCCGACCGGTGCGGCTGCTGGTGGCCGCGCTGGTCTCGCTGCCGGTCGTCGCGTTCGCGATGTCGCCGGCTCTCCGGCCGGCCGGCTGGGAGTGGTGGTCGCTGGTGCTGTCCGCGATCGCCGTGGGCTACGCGGGCTGGCCGTTCCACCGCGCCACGGTGGTCAACCTGCGGCACGGCGCGACCACGATGGACACCCTGGTCTCGCTCGGCACGGTCGCGGCCTGGACCTGGTCGGCGGTCGCGGTGCTGCGCGGTGAGGGCCATCTCTACGCCGAGAGCGCGGCCGTGGTCACGACCTTCCTGCTGGCCGGTCGCTACGCCGAGGCGCGCAGCAAGCGCCGGGCGGGCGAGGCGATCCGGTCGCTGCTGGAGCTCGGCGCCAAGCAGGTCACCGTGCTCCGCGACGGGCGTGAGGAGCCGGTCGCGGCCGAGCTCCTCCAGGTCGGTGACCGCTTCGTGGTCCGGCCCGGTGAGAAGGTCGCCACCGACGGCGTCGTCGAGGACGGCACGTCGGCCGTCGATGCCTCGATGCTCACCGGGGAGCCCACCCCGGTCGACGTCGGCCCCGGCGACGCCGTCGCCGGCGCGACCATGAACGCGTCCGGGCGTCTCGTCGTCCGGGCCACCCGCGTCGGCGCCGACACCCAGCTCGCGCAGCTGGCCCGGCTGGTCGAGCAGGCCCAGCAGGGCAAGGCACCGGTGCAGCGGCTGGCCGACCGGATCTCGGCGGTGTTCGTCCCCGTCGTGCTTGCGATCGCGCTGCTCACCCTGGCCGGCTGGCTGCTCGCCGGCGGGTCGGCCACCGACGCCTTCACCGCCGCCGTGGCGGTGCTGATCATCGCCTGCCCCTGCGCCCTCGGCCTGGCCACGCCGACGGCCCTGATGGTCGGCACCGGCCGCGGCGCACAGCTCGGCATCGTGATCCGCGGGCCGCAGGTGCTCGAGTCGACCCGGGCGATCGACACCCTCGTGCTCGACAAGACCGGGACCGTCACGACCGGACGCATGGCGGTGGTGCGGGTGGTCGGGGGCCACGACGTGCTGCGCCTTGCCGGGGCGGTCGAGGCCGCCTCCGAGCACCCGATTGCGCGGGCGATCACCGCTCACGCGGCGTCGGTCGGCCCGCTGCCTCCCGTCGCGGCCTTCACGAGCCTGGCCGGTGAGGGGGCCCGAGGACGGGTCGAGGGGCGCGAGGTCCTGGTCGGACGGCCGTCGCTGTTCGCCGACCTGCCCGACGACGTACGCCGTGCCCTCGGCGCCGTGCCGGGCGGCACCCCCGTGGTGGTCGGCTGGGAGGGCCGGGCGCACGGGGTCGTCACCGTGGCGGACACGGTCAAGGTGGGTTCGGCCGAGGCCGTGCGGCGCTTCCACGCGCTCGGGCTCGACACCGTGCTCCTGACCGGCGACACCGAGGACGCCGCCCGCGCCGTGGCCGCCGAGGTCGGGATCGCGACCGTGATCGCCGGCGTGCTGCCGGCCGACAAGGTCGCCACCATCACGCGGCTGCAGGCCGAGGGCCACGTGGTCGCGATGGCCGGCGACGGGGTCAACGACGCGGCCGCACTGGCGGCCGCCGACCTGGGGCTCTCGATGGGCACCGGCACCGACGTCGCGATCGCCGCGGCCGACCTGACTCTGGTCGGCGGTGACCTCCGGGTCGCGGCCGACGCGATCCGGCTGGCACGTCGTACCCTCGCCACGATCCGCGGCAACCTCTTCTGGGCGTTCGCCTACAACGTGGCCGCGATCCCGCTGGCCGCGGCCGGGCTGCTGAGCCCGATGATCGCCGGCGCCGCGATGGCGGGGTCGTCGCTGTTCGTGGTCGGCAACAGCCTGCGGCTGCGCCGCTTCCGGTGACGGCCCGGGTCAGCCCTGGTTGCCGCGGCCCTCTTCGACGTACTCCTTGACCTGGTCGAGCATGGTCTGCCAGTTGGCGGTGAACTGCTCGGCCTGCTCCTCGGAGTCGTTGCCGTCCTGGTCGAGGGTGAGCCTGGTGCCGGCGTCGCTCGGCTCGAGCCGGTAGTCGAGCTGGTGGTAGCTCTCCGGCTCGTCGGGCTGACCGCCCATCGGGCTGTAGTGGGTCATCCGCAGCCGCGACGGCTCGTCGACCTCGAGCAGCTCGCCCTTGTCCTGATAGGACGTGCCGTCGTACTCCCCGGTCCAGGTGATCGGGCTGCCGACCCGCCAGTCGGTCTCGACCTGAGAGCCGAACATGAAGGCCGAGATCGCCTCGGGGTCGGTCAGCGCGGCCCAGACCTGGGCGGGCGAGGCGGAGATCTCGGTCTCCGCATGGGCGACGTGGCCGCTCAGGTGGTCGGTCATGTGATCCTCCGATCGTGGGGTCTCACCGAGCCGTACCCACGCCTCAGCCGCTCACACCCGACCGCGTACCCGAGGCGCCGAGGTGCCGCACCAGGTTGGCGGAGAACCTGCTGCCCATCGCGGCCACGACGCCGCGCATCGCGGTCTGGACAGCCGGGCGCGCCAGCGACGGGAACGGCAGGTCCACGGTGATCGACAGGTCGATGGCCAGCTCGGTGCCCTTGCCGGAGGGCTCGAGCCGGTAGGTGCCGTCCACGCCCGCGCGCTCGTCGGGCCGGTCCGGGTCGTGGGTGAAGGTGATCGTGGAGTGCCGGTCGAAGGTCATCACCTCGGTGAACGACGGCGCGATCCCGATGCCGAGCACGGGCACCCGGCTGAGGTGCCACACCCACCGGTCGCCGTCGGTCTCGATCTCGCGAAGGTACGGCGTCAGCCGGGTCAGCAGGACGGGATCGGTGAGCGCGTCCCACACCTGCGCAGGCGTGGCGCCGACCGTGGCGGAGGAGCGGTTGCGGACGGTGAACGCGGTCATCACCCGAGTCTGCCAGCGGCCAGGGAGCCACGGCCCACCCTCTGGGGCGGGGTGACCGGCCGGACCGCTGGCTACTGTCGAGGAATGGGCTCCCACGAAGGCGTCGTCGACCTGCTGCTCGACCGCGCGGTGCTGCCCGGCTACTCCCGCATCGGCTACCACCTGCGGCGGCGGCACTGGGAGCCCCTCCCGGAGCGCGCGCTGGACGCGCGCGTCGTACTCGTCACCGGCGGCACGTCCGGTCTCGGGCTGGCCACGGCGGAGGCCTGTGCCCGGCTCGGGGCGACCGTGCACCTGCTCGGGCGCGACCGGCAGCGCGGCGAGTCGGCCGCCCGCGGGGTGCGTCGCCGGGTGCCCAACGCGCAGGTCGTCGTCGAGGAGTGCGACCTCGGCTCGCTGAAGGCCGTCGCGGCCTTCGCCCGTGACTTCGCCGCCCGGGCCCCGGCGCTGCACGGCCTGGTCCACAACGCCGGCCTGATGGCCGACCCGCGCGCCGAGACCGCCGAGGGCCACGAGCTGACCCTGAGCGTGCACGTCCTCGGGCCGCACCTGCTGACCGCGCTGCTGCGGCCGGTGCTCGGCGCCGGCTCGCGGGTGATCTGGGTGTCGTCGGGCGGGATGTACTCCCAGCCGCTCGCCGTCGACGACCCGGAGTTCCGCACCGGCGACTTCTCGGGGGTCACGGCCTACGCGCGGGCCAAGCGCATGCAGGTGGTGCTCGCCGGCCGGTGGGCCGAGGAGCTGGCCGGCGGCGACGTCGCCGTGCACGCGATGCATCCGGGCTGGGCGGACACCCCGGGGGTGCAGCGCCACCTGCCGCGCTTCCGCACTCTGACGCGACCCATCCTGCGCACCTCGGCGGAGGGCGCCGACACCATCGTCTGGCTGCTCGTCGCCGACGACCTCGACCCTGCCGCCGGTGGCTTCTGGCACGACCGCGCGCCCCGCCCGACCCACGCCTTCGGCCGCCACCAGGAGAGCGCCGACGACCGGGCGCGGTTCTGGGCGTTCTGCAACGACGCGGTCTCGGCGTACGGCGAGGTGCCGGCGTGAGCGTGGCCGACGGGGAGGACGCCAGGGGTGGCGAGGGGGCACACTTGACGACGGACCCACCCCCGGGAGGCGCGATGCCCAAGCCACCGTTCGGCGACCGGATCAAGGCGCGGCTTGAGGAGCTCGACGCGGAGGGTCGCGTTGGGGAGATCGTCGGCCGGGCCGGCGACGCGGTCGACCGCGGCGTCGCCCGCGCCGGCGAGCTGGCCCACCAGCACCGCGAGCAGATCGACGGCGCGCTCGACCGTGCCAGCGGACGACTCGACCTGCGCACCGACGGCAGGTTCGCCGACCGGATCAGCCGCGCCCGCACCAGCCTCGACCGCGGGGTCGACCGGATCTAGCAGCAACGAGCAGAGCCCGACACCGAACCCGAGGGGGATGCCGAGTGAAGTCACCCAGCCGATCGCGCACCATCGAGCCGGTCCACGCCCTCGACCTCGCAGCGACGCAGACGCCAGACGACAACGCCGTGTCCCGGATCGTCCAGGTGCTGCTCGACGCGGGGATCGACGGCGTCGGCCCGCTCAGCAGCTCGACCGAGATCGCCGAGGCGGCCCTCCGCCGCAGCAGGTCCAGCGAGGCCGCGATCGCGCGCGTCGCGCGCTCACACCTCGCCCGCGGCGCGGTGGGCGGGTTCGTGACCAGCGTGGGCGGCTTCGTGACGATGCCGGTGGCCCTGCCGGTGAACGTCGTGGAGTTCTACGTGCTGGCCACCCGCATGGTGGGCGCCATCGCCACCCTGCGGGGCTACGACGTCGACGAGCCCCGGGTCCGCACGGCGGTACTGCTCACGCTGGTCGGTGCGGAGGCGGACGAGGTGCTGGCCAAGGCCGGGCTGGCCACCGGCAGCGGCCGGGCGCTGCGGCTCGTCTCCGGGCAGCTGCCGCCCGCGGCGTTGCTGATCCTGAACAAGGCGATTGCCTTCCGGCTGCTGCGCGGCGTGGGCGAGAAGGCCTTCGTCAAGCTCGGACGGGGAGTCCCGCTGGTCGGTGGGGTGCTGGGCTCCGGGGTCGACACCTGGATGATGAAGCGGATCGCCGACCACGCGATGGGCGAATTCCCACCGCTGCGCGGCTCCTGAGCCAGCCCCCCGCCGCCGCCGCCGGGACGTCGCACCCATCAGGCACCGCCTCCGCGTGGCTGGTGGCCGCTTGTCACCGACCCTGCAGCTGCGGTGGGGTGGGGCGGTGACCGGCCGGCTGCACGACGACGAGCTCCCGATCGACGAGAGGCTGGTGCGGTCGCTGCTGGGCACGCTCCCGACGTCGTACGACGCGCTGCCGCTGCGCCGGCTCGACTCCTCGGGCTCGAGCAACACGCTGTTCCGCCTCGGTGACGACCTGCTGGTGCGGCTGCCCCGTCAGCCCGGCGGCACGGCGACGATCGAGAAGGAGCAGCGCTGGCTGTCGTACGTCGCGCCCGCCCTGCCGGTGGCCGTGCCGCAGGTCGTGGCCGTCGGCGAGCCGGGCTTCGGCTACCCCGAGCGTTGGTCGGTGGTGCGCTGGCTGGAGGGTGAACCGGCCACGCCACCGGTCCGGGGGGAGCCCCCGCGGCACGACCTGGCCCGCGATCTCGCGGCCGTGGTGGCCGGGCTGCGGGAGACCGACGTTCCCGCGTCGGCGACGCGGGACCCCGACCTGCGCTGGTACCGCGGTGAGCCGCTGGCCGCCATGGACGCCTCGACCCGCGCGTCGCTGGCCGCCTGCCGGGAGATCGACAGGCTCGACCTCGACCTCGGTGCCTGCACGGAGGTCTGGGACGACGCGATGCTGCTGCCGGGCGTGGCCCAGGCCGGCGCGACCGGCTGGTACCACGGTGACCTGGTCGCGGAGAACCTCCTGGTCCGCGTCGGCCGGCTCGCCGCGGTGCTGGACTTCGGCGGACTGTCGGTGGGCGACCGGACCGTCGACCTGGTGGTGGCATGGGAGCTCCTGGACCCCGACGCGCGGGCGACCTTCCGCGACCTGGTGGGTGTCGACGAGGCGACCTGGCTCCGGGGCCGGGCCTGGGCCCTGGCGCTGGCACTGATGACCTTCCCCTACTACTGGACCTCGATGCCGGCCCGCTGCGCC
>JAWWPM010000114.1:0-2939 GCA_033854915.1 Nocardioidaceae bacterium | reverse complement strand
ACGCCGAGACCGCCGGGGGTCCGCTGGGCCTGCGCCGCACCGCGCAGGCGGCCGGCCTGTTCGGCGGCATCTGTTGGGTGGTCGCGTACTTCCTCTCCAACGACCCCCGCACCGCGTTCGGCACCCTCCTGCTCTGGTTGGGGCTGCTGCTGCTGAGCGCCGCGCTGTTCGGCCTGGGCCTGATGCTGGTCAAGAGCGACGTGCTCCCGCTGCGCGTGTTCGTGGCCTTGGCGCTGCCCACGCTGGTGTGGGGCGTGTTGGCGATCGTCCGCGACTCCGCCTCCGACCAGCCGCTGGTCGACGCCGTCTTCGGAGCGGTGGTCGGCCTGATCTCCGGGCTGCAGCTGGTCCGCCGCCGGTCCCGGACGCGCGCGACGTTGTGAACTCGTGACATCGGCGGGGAATCGTCCAGCACGACGCGCGGTTGGGCCCAGATGGGGCACCCGGCCGCGGGCGCCTCGAAGGGGGTAGCCGTGCAGCTCACCGAGGACGACGCCGTACGACGGGTCGCCATGATCAGCGTGCACACCTCTCCGCTGGACCAGCCCGGCACCGGTGACGCCGGCGGGCTCAACGTCTACGTGCTCGAGCTCTCCCGCCGTCTGGCCACGGCCGGCATCGAGGTCGACATCTTCACCCGGGCCACCTCGTCGCGGCTCGACCCCGTGATGTCGGCCGGTGACGGCATCCAGGTCCACAACATCCACGCCGGTCCCTTCGAAGGGTTGACGAAGGGTGAGCTCCCCGGCCAGCTGTGCGTGTTCGCGCGCGAGGTGCTGCGCACCGAGGCCATGCAGCCGCTCGGTCACTATGACCTGGTGCACTCCCACTACTGGCTCTCCGGGCAGGTCGGCGCCCTCGCGCGTGACCGCTGGGGCGTGCCGCTCGTGCACACGATGCACACGATGGCCAAGGTGAAGAACGAGGCGATCGCCACCGGTGACACCCCCGAGCCGTCGGCGCGGATCATCGGCGAGGAGCAGGTGGTCGAGGCCGCCGACATGCTGATCGCGAGCACCGACGTCGAGGCCAAGCAGCTGATCAACCTGTACGACGCCGATCCGGGCCGGGTCGAGGTCGTGCACCCCGGGGTGGACCTGGCGGTCTTCCGTCCCCGCGACACCCGGGCCGCGCGCGAGCACGTGGGTCTTCCGTTGGACGCGCACGTGGTGCTGTTCGCGGGCCGGCTCCAGCCGCTCAAGGCGCCCGACGTCCTGTTGCGCGCGGTCGCGCTGCTGCTCGACGAGACGCCGAGCCTGCGCTCGCGGCTCGTCGTACCGGTGGTCGGAGGTCCCTCGGGCACCGGGTTGGAGCACCCCGAGTCCCTCGCCGAGCTGGCCTCCGAGCTCGGGATCCACGACGTCGTCCGCTTCGTGCCACCCGTGCCGGCCACCGAGCTCGCGGTGTGGGACGCCGCCGCGTCGGTGGTCGCGGTGCCGTCGTACAACGAGTCGTTCGGGCTGGTCGCAGCCGAGGCCCTGGCCACCGGCACGCCGGTCGTCGCCGCCGCGGTCGGCGGTCTCACGACGGTGGTCGAGGACGAGGAGAACGGCCTGCTCGTCGACACCCACGAGCCGCGCGACTGGGCCGCGGCACTGCGACGGGTGCTCCTCGATGACGCCCTGCGCGCCCGCCTGTCCGAGGGTGCCCGCGCCCGCGCCGGCCGGTTCTCCTGGGAGAACACCGCGGAGCGCACCCTCGATGTCTACGAGCGCGCACGCGCCGCGCTACGGGAGCCGGTGTGACCGACCCAATGATCGACGCGGCGGCCGATCGGCCAGAGATCGCCCAGGTGCTGCGCGACTACCTCGCCGACAACGACCTGGAGTTCACCGAGAAGGACGACGTCTTCAGCTTCGCCCTGCCCGGTGAGCGGAAGCTGCAGACTCCGGTCCGGCTCGATCTCGGGCCGCACGCGCTCGGCGTCCATGCGTTCGTGTGCCGCAACCCCGACGAGAACCACGAGCGCGTCTACCGCTGGCTGCTCGAGCGCAACCTCAAGACGTACGCCGTGTCCTACGCCGTGGACCACCTCGGCGACATCTACCTCGACGCCCGGCTCCCGCTGGCGCTGGTGAACGCGGACGAGCTCGACCGTCTGCTCGGCTCGGTGCTGACCCACGCGGACGGCTCCTTCAACACCATCCTCGAGCTGGGCTTCGCCTCCTCGATCCGCAAGGAGTGGGAGTGGCGCAACCTGAGGGGCGAGTCGACGCGCAACCTCGACGCCTTCCGCGGCTGGCTGGAAAGCGAGGCGACGCCGGAGGTCGAGCGGCCCTAGCCTGAGGGCGTGGAGTGGCCCTTCTTCGACCTGCGGGTCTCGTGCGGTGAGGTGCTGCTGCGTGGGGTGACCGACGCGGATCTCGATCCGCTGCTGGCCGCTCTCCCCGGCGACCTCGAGCACGACCCCCGGAGCGAGGTCTTCGCCGAGCTGGACCACGGAGCCAACCATCGCCGGTTGTTCACCGCCAACCTCTGGAAGCACCGTGGTACCTGGTCTCCCGCGTCGTGGTGCCTCGAGCTGGCGGTCGAGGTCGACGGAGCGGTCGTCGGGGTGCAGGCCCTCGAGGGCGACGATTTCCCGTTGCTGCGCACCGTCGACTCCTACTCCTGGCTGACGGCCGGGGTCCGTGGCCGAGGCCTGGCCACCTCCATGCGCACCGGGGTGCTGGCGCTCGCGTTCGACCACCTCGGTGCCCTGGCTGCGATCTCGTCGGCCACCATGGACAACGCGCCCTCGTTGGCGGTCTCACGTCGCCTGGGCTACGCCGACAACGGCGTCTCCCTGATCCGCAGTGCCGCTGGCGTCGAGCAGCTGCAACACCTGAGGCTGACGCGGGACCGCTGGCTCGCCGACGCGCGCGACGTGCCGGTCGCCGGCATCGAGGCGTGCCTGCCGTGGTTCGGGCTCAGCGGCTGACCAGCACCGCGACGAGCGC
>JAWWPM010000113.1:0-4234 GCA_033854915.1 Nocardioidaceae bacterium | reverse complement strand
TCGAGCAGACCCGTCTGCCGGGCCAGCGCCTCGCCGTCCTTGGTCACCCGCACGAGGTAGCGGCTGCCCTTGCGGATGCCGTTGCCCTGCACCATCGCGACGTCGCTCTGGTGCCCGAACACCTCCGAGATGTCCTTGCGGAGCCTCCGCGCGGCCGCACCGGTGTCCAGCTCGGCCTCCACGACGATCTTGCCGCTGACGATGTGGAGGCCTCCGGCGAAGCGCAACATCGTCGACACCTCCGCCTTGCGGCAGCAGGTCTTGGTGATGTGGGTGTTGGCGATCTCTGCCTTCACCTGAGCCGTCATCGCCATGGCGCCGATCCTGCCACGCACGTCAACAACCCTCGGCAGGCACCCGTCACACGTCCAGCAGGCGGGCGTAGGCGCCGGCCAGCCGGGTGGGGTCGTGGCGCGGGGAACCGTCGTGACGGGCCACGTCGTCGACGACCAGTTGCGCCCCACAGCCCTTCACGAGTCGCTCGAGGTCGGACAGGTCGTCGGCCTCCCGTCCGTCGACCAGGACCGTGCCGATGGGCAGGCCGGGCGCGTGCTCGAGGAGTACGGCGAGATGGTCGGCGGCGGCGTACCCGTCGGTCTCGCCGTCCTGGGCCTCCAGGTTGAGCACCACCACGAGATGGGCCTCGGTCTCGAGAAGCGCCTCCCGCAGCTCGGGCACCATCAGGTGCGGCAGCACCGAGGTGAACCACGAGCCCGGCCCGAGGACCACCGCGTCGGCGGCCCGCACGGCCGCCACCGCCTCGGGGCAGGGCCGCACGTCGGGCGGGATCAGGGAGATCGACTCGATCGACCCCGCCGAGGTGGCGACCGCCACCTGTCCACGCACCGTGGTCATGGCCCGGGGGTCGGCGGGATCGAGCCCGCGCACCTCGGCGCTGATGTCGAGCGGGGTCAGCGCCATCGGCAGCACCCGTCCGCGCGCTCCCAGCAGGCGCCCGACCCAGTCGAGGGCCTCGACGGGGTCACCCAGCTGCTCCCAGAGGCTCACGATCAGCAGGTTGCCCACCACGTGACCGTTCATCTCACCGGTGCCCGCGAAGCGGTGCTGTAGCACGCGCGCCCAGGTCTCGCCCCACTCGTCGTCGCCGCACAGAGCCGCCAGCGCCATCCGCAGGTCGCCGGGTGGCAGCACCCCGAACTCCGACCTCAGCCGGCCCGACGAGCCACCGTCGTCGGCCACCGTCACCACTGCGGTGAGGTCGACCGGCAGCCTCCGTAGGGCCGACAGGGAGGCGAAGAGCCCGTGCCCGCCCCCGAGCGCGGTGATGCGGTAGGGCGTACCGGTCACGTCACTCCCGTCCGAGGTCGCGGTGGACCACTCCGACGCTGTGCCCCAGCTCGCGCAGACGTCCGGCGATCTCCTCGGTCATGGCCACGCTGCGGTGCTTGCCACCGGTGCAGCCGATCGCCACGGACATGAAGCGCTTGCCCTCGGTGAGATAGCCGGCGGCCACCCCCGTGAGCAGCTCGACGTAGCTGTCGACGAACTCCCGCGCGCCCTTCTGCCCCAGCACGTAGTCGCTGACGTCCTCGGACCGCCCGGTCTTGCCCCGGAGATCGGGCACCCAGAACGGGTTGGGCAGGAAGCGCATGTCGGCGACGTAGTCGGCGTCGATGGGGATGCCGTACTTGAAGCCGAAGCTGATCACCGTCACCTTGAGCCGCATCTGGTCCGGGGCGCCGAAGGAGTCGGCGATCCGGTCGGTCAGCTGGTGCACGTTGAGGTCGGAGGTGTCGATCACGAGGTCGGCGTCGGCGCGGAGGTTGGCCACGACCTCCCGCTCGCGACGCAGGCCCTCGATCAGGCGACCGCTCCCCTGCAGGGGATGGGGTCGTCGGGCGGCTTCCTGACGGCGGACGAGCACCTCGTCGGTGGCGTCGAGAAACACCAGCGTCGTACGGCGGCCCAGGGCGTGGTGGGCGAGATTGGCCTGGAGCGTGTCGAAGAAGGAGCCGGACCGCACGTCCACCACGACCGCGATCGGCTGGTCCTGGCCGCGGCTCTGGTCGACCAGCTGCACCACCTCGCGCAGCAGGGACGGTGGGAGGTTGTCCACGACGTAGTAGCCGAGGTCCTCGAGCTCCTTGGCCGCCGTGCTGCGCCCGGCCCCGGTCATGCCGGTGACGATCACGACCTCGCCGGCGTGGTCGGGACTCCGCTCGACCCACGGCTCCGCTGGAAGATCGGTCATGAGTCCTCCATGAGCTCGCCGGTCGCGGTGTTCACCGTCTGGGCGCCAGTGTGACTGCTGGCGGCGGCCACCGCATCCTTGATCGCCGAAGCCGTGCGCGGACCGATGCCGGGGACCTGCGCGATCTCGTCCACCTCTGCCAGCCGTAGCTTCTTCAGGGAGCCGAAGTGCTTGACCAGGGTCCGGCGGCGCACCTCGCCGAGCCCGGGAACGTCGTCGAGAATGCTCTCGACCATGGTCTTCGAGCGCCGCGACCGGTGGTGGGTGATCGCGAACCTGTGGGCCTCGTCGCGGACCCGCTGGAGGAGGTAGAGCCCCTCGGAGGACCGGGCCATGATCACGGGGTCCTCCTGGTCGGGCAGCCAGACCTCCTCGAGGCGTTTGGCCAGGCCGCACACCGGGATGTCGACCACCCCGAGCTCGCGCAGGGCGGCCTGCGCGGCCGCGACCTGCGGTGGCCCGCCGTCCACGACCACGAGCCCCGGCGCGTAGGCGAACTTGCGCGGCCGGCCGGTCTCGGGGTCGACCAGCATCGGACCGGACTCGGTGGCGATCTCGGTCGACCTCGCCTGCTCGTCGAGCAGCCGACGGAACCGCCGGGTGATGACCTCGTGCATCGAAGCGACGTCGTTCTGGCCCTCGACCCCCCTGATCACGAACCGGCGGTACTCGCTCTTGCGGGCCAGGCCGTCCTCGAAGACGACCATGCTGGCCACCACCTCGGTGCCCTGCAGGTTGGAGATGTCGTAGCACTCGATGCGCAGCGGGGCCTCGTCGAGCCCGAGCGCCTTCTGGATCTCTTCGAGCGCCTGGTTGCGGGCGGTCAGGTCGGTGCCCCGCTTGGTCTTGTGGAGCATCAGCGCCTGGGCGGCGTTGCGAGCCACGGTCTCCTGGAGGGTCTTCTTGTCGCCGCGCTGCGGCACCCGGATCCGGACCCGGCTGCCGCGCCGCTCGGAGAGCAGCTCCTCGAAGGTCTCGGGCTCCGGCGGCAGGGTCGGCACCAGGATCTCCCGCGGGACCGCGTCGTCGTCCTCGCCGCCGGCGTACAGCTGGAGCAGGAAGTCCTCGATCAGCTCGGCGGTGCCGCCCTCCTCGACCCGGTCGGCCACCCAACCGCGCTGACCGCGGATCCTCCCACCGCGCACGTAGAAGATCTGGACCGCCACCTCGAGGGGATCCTCGGCAAGGGCGATCACGTCGGCGTCGGTGCCGTCGCCGAGCACCACGGCCTGCTTCTCGAGCGCCTTCTGGATCGCGCCGAGGTCGTCGCGGAGCCGGGCGGCCTTCTCGAAGTCGAGCGCCTCGGACGCGCGGTACATCTCGGCCCGGATCCGCTTGACGAAGGTGTTGGTGTTGCCGGCCATGAAGTCGCAGAAGTCGTCGACGATGTCGCGGTGGTCGTCGGCGCTGATGTTGCCGACGCAGGGGGCCGAGCACTTGTCGATGTAGCCGAGCAGGCACGGCCGCCCGATCTGCCCCGACCGCTTGAACACGCCGTTGGAGCACGAGCGCATCGGGAAGACCCGGAGCAGCTGGTCCACGGTCTCGCGGATCGCCCAGGCATGGCTGTAGGGACCGAAGTAGCGGGTGCCCTTCTTCTTGGCGCCGCGCCCGACCATCACCCGGGGGTACTCCTCCCCGACGGTCACCGCCAGCCACGGGTAGGACTTGTCGTCGCGGTACTTCACGTTGAAGCGCGGGTCGAACTCCTTGATCCAGCTGTACTCCAGCTGCAGCGCCTCGACCTCGGTGTTGACGGTCGTCCACTCCACGCTGGCACCGGTGGTGACCATGGCCGCGGTGCGGGCGTGCAGGTTGCCGACATCCTGGAAGTACGACGACAGGCGCGACCGCAGGTTTTTCGCCTTGCCGACGTAGATCACCCGGCCGCGCGCGTCACGGAACCGGTAGACCCCCGGCTGGGTGGGGATCTCCCCCGCCTTGGGGCGGTACGACGCGGGGTTGGTCACGCTTCAACCCTACGGTCTGGTGGGGACACCGGAGCGAGGGCCGGTGTCGGGG
>JAWWPM010000112.1:0-2684 GCA_033854915.1 Nocardioidaceae bacterium | reverse complement strand
CTCGCGTTCGCCCAGCACCCCGAGCAGGGCCACCTGACGATGGAGGACCTCCAGGAGCGCCTGCGCGAGCCGTGGTTCGACCCGGCCGGGCTGTTCCTCGCCGTACCCGAGGACGACGGCGAGGACGACCCCGACCGGCAGGTGCTCGGCATCCACTGGACCAAGGTGCATCCCGAGGGATACGGCGAGGTCTACGTGGTCGCCGTGAACCCGAAGGCCGCAGGCCGCGGGATCGGCTCGGTGCTCACCGAGGCCGGGCTGCGACACCTCCGCGACCTCGGCCTGCCGTCGGTGCTGCTGTACGTCGACGGCGACAACGACCCGGCGATCGCTGTCTACACGGCAGCCGGCTTCGCGCACACGCGCACCGAGACCCAGTACCGCGGACGCCCCACCCTCGAGCCGGAAGGATCGGCCGCTCCATGACCGACATCTCAGCGGAGCTGAGGTCCCGGCTCCACCTGTTCAACACGCTCACCCACCGCAGCGACCTCTTCGCGCCCGCCGACGGCGAGCGGGTGAAGCTCTACGTCTGCGGACCGACCGTCTACAGCTCGCCGCACATCGGCAACATGCGCACCTACCTGTTCTCCGACGTGCTCCGCCGGGTGCTGGCGCTGACCGGGTGGGAGGTGGACGCGGCGATGAACATCACCGACGTCGGCCACCTGACCAGCGACGCCGACTCCGGCGACGACAAGATGGCGGCCGCCGCGAAGGCCGAGCGGGCCACCGCGTGGGACGTCGCCGCGAAGTACACCGACGCCTTCTTCGCCGACGCCGAGCGACTCAACATCCTCCCGGTCCAGCACGTGCTCAAGGCGACCGACCACATCGACGTCCAGCTCGACCTGGTGCGCGCGCTCGACGAGAAGGGCGTGCTCTACACGACCTCGGACGGCGTCTACTTCGACACCTCGCTGGTGCCCGACTACGGCAAGCTCACGCCCAACGACACCCGCACCAGCCTCCGCGCGGGCGAACGGGTGGCGATGGGCGAGAAGCGGAACCCGACCGACTTCGCGGTCTGGAAGTTCTCCGACCCGGCCGAGGGCCAGCGCGACATGGAGTGGGACTCCCCGTGGGGCCGCGGGTTCCCCGGCTGGCACCTCGAGTGCTCCGCGATGGCGATGGAGACCTTCGGGCCGACCCTCGACCTGCACCTCGGCGGGATCGACCACATCGCGATCCACCACACCAACGAGATCGCCCAGAGCGAGACCGCCACCGGCAAGCCGTTCTCGCGGTGGTGGATGCACGGCGCCTTCCTCAACCTCGAGGGCGAGAAGCGGATGGGCAAGTCGGAGGGCAACAAGATCACCCTCGCCACCGTCGAGGAGTGGGGTTTCACCCCGCTGGAGTTCCGCTACCTGGTGATGCTCAGCCACTACCGCAGCCCGCTCGCGTTCTCGCTGGAGACCCTGGAGGCGGCCGCCCAGGCGCACCGCCGGCTGCGCAAGCACGTCGAGGGCTGGAAGCAGGCCGCCGCAGCGTCCGGGGAGCCCGAGCCCGGTCTCGACCTGCGCGACCACCCCTACGTCGACGAGTTCGTGGACGCGATCGCTGACGACATGAACACCGCGCGAGTGGTCGCGGTGCTGTGGACGGTGGCCCGCGACCCGGAGGTCGACCCGGCCACCAAGCTGGCACTGGTCGACCTGTTCGACCGGGTGCTCGGGCTCGACCTCGCGGTGCCGCCCGACGCCGACGACGTGCCCGACGACGTGCGCGCGCTGGCCGAGCTCCGGTGGCGGATGCGCACGGAGCGCAACTTCGCCGAGTCCGACCGGCTGCGGGACGAGCTGCTCTCCGCCGGCTGGACGATGCAGGACGGCCGCGACGGCTACGAGCTGGTGCCGGTGTCGTGACGCCCACCCGCGTCACCACGTGGGACGGCGCCGCCCACGACGCCGTACGCCGGATCGCGACGGCGAGCGAGGCCGTCGACGGCCAGAGCCCGCTGAACGAGGCCGCCGTACGACTGCTGGACCGGCACGGGCTCGAGGACGCCGCGCTGTGGCTCGCGGACGCCGACGGCTACGCCCTGCTGCACGGGGAGGACCTGGATGTCGCGGTGGCGCCCGCGGCCCGCCGGCACGGGACGGGCGCCGCCCTGGTCGAGAGCGCCCTGGCGGAGGCCGGACCGGTGGTCGACGCCTGGTCGCACGGCAACCACCCCGCGGCCGCCGTGCTCGCCGAACGGTTCGGCTTCACGCGGGTCCGGGACCTGTGGGTGCTGCGCCGCGGCACCAGCGCGCTGCCCGACGCGCCGCCTCCCGCCGGATTCGAGATCCGCACCTTCCGTGCCGGGGACGAGGCCGAGCTGCTGCGGGTCAACGCCGAGGCGTTCGCCCACCACCCCGAGCAGGGCGCGATGGACCGGGCGGACCTCGCCGAGCGGATGGCCGAGCCGTGGTTCGACCCGGACGGGCTGCTGGTCGCCGACACCGGCCAGGGCTTGCTGGGCTTCCACTGGACCAAGCAGCACTCCGCCGAGCTCGGCGAGGTCTACGTCGTCGCCGTCGACCCGGCCGCGCAGGGGCGCGGTCTCGGGAATGCGGTCACCGCCGCCGGCCTCGCCCACCTGACCTCACACGGCGTGCGCCGGATCATCCTGTACGTCGAGTCCGACAACGAGGCCGCCATCGCGACGTACTCGAAGCTCGGCTTCGCCCACACCTCCA
>JAWWPM010000111.1:0-4513 GCA_033854915.1 Nocardioidaceae bacterium | reverse complement strand
CACCACTGGGCGGCCATGCTCTTCGTCGCCTCGATGATGATCCACCTGCTGCGCGTCTACTTCACTGGCGCCTTCCGCAAGCCCCGCGAGCTCAACTGGGTGATCGGCTGCCTCCTGCTGCTGCTCGGCACGCTCGAGGGCTTCACCGGCTACTCGCTGCCCGACGACCTGCTCTCCGGCACCGGCATCCGCGCGGCCGACGGCTTCATCAAGGCCACCCCGGTGGTCGGCACCTACATGGACTTCTTCCTCTTCGGGGGCGAGTTCCCGGGTGAGTCGATCATCCCGCGCCTCTACACCGTGCACGTCCTGCTGGTCCCCGGGCTGCTGCTGGCGCTGATCGGCGCCCACATGCTGCTCCTGGTCTTCCACAAGCACACCCAGTGGCCGGGGCCTGGTCGCACCGAGCAGAACGTCGTCGGCTACCCGATGCTGCCGGTCTACATGGCCAAGGCCGGCGGGTTCTTCTTCATGGTCTTCGGGGTCACCGCGCTGATGGGTGCCCTGCTCTCGATCAACCCGGTCTGGAAGTTCGGGCCCTACGACCCGACCAAGGTGACCGCGGGGTCCCAACCCGACTGGTACATGGGCTGGCCCGACGGGGCGCTACGGATCATGCCCAACTGGGAGACCCATATCTGGGGCCACACCATCTCCTGGAACGTGCTGCTCCCGATCCAGGTGCTGCCCGGGCTGATGTTCACGATCCTGCTGATGCTGCCGTTCATCGAGTCGTGGATCACCCGCGACAAGCGGGACCACCACCTGCTGCAGCGGCCGCGCAACGCCCCGACCCGCACCGCCACGATGGTGGCGCTGATGACCCTCTACGGGCTGTTCTGGGCGGCTGGCGGCAACGACATCATCGCGATCACGTTCCACTCCTCGATCAACCACATCACCTACTTCATGCGGGCCGCCATCTTCATCCTGCCGCCGATCGCGTTCTACATCACGCGGCGCTGGTGCATCTCACTGCAGCGCGCCGACAGCGACCGGCTCCTGCACGGCTACGAGACCGGCATCATCATGCGCTCGACCGAGGGCGGGTACACCGAGCGGCACCTGCCGATCAGCGAGGCGAGCGCCTACACCCTGACCGCGCGTCAGCGCGACGAGGTGTACGTGCCGGAGTCCGACACCGACGAGAACGGCGTGGTCGCACCGGGCACCCGATCCGGCCGGATCCGGGCCCGGCTGTCGCGGGCGATGTACGCCGACAACATCCAGAAGCCGACCGCCGAGGAGCTCGAGGAGGCGCGGCACCACGCCGAGCACGAGCGCGAGCTGGAGGCCGGGCTCGACCACCCCGCCGCCGGGCACGAGTTCGACGACCACGCCCTCCGCGACACCCCCGACGTGCCGCTCCGCTCCCACTGACCCGGCACAAATGCACGCCGTACGACGCTGACCCGGCACACATGCACGCGCCACGACGCTGACCCGGCACTAAATCACCCCACCCAGCTGTCGCCGTCCCGGTTCTGGCCCGTCCAGGACAGGCTTCCGAACCGACGACGGGCCCGCCGGATGCCCGAAATCAGCCGCAAGCCCGGGTCGCACCCCGGCCCGTAGAGGTCATCGGTCTCGAACACATCGATGATCCAGCTCCGATGCACGACCAGCCACTCCATCCGGTCGGCGTCGTAATGCTTGCGCTCGTCGTCGTGCCACCGCGCACCGTTGTACTCGGCGGCGTACTTGAGAGCCGGCAAGGCCAGATCCAGGTAGAACATGCCGTGGGGACCTTGGACGGGATGCTGAGGGACGTACTGCGGAAGGCCGCCCACGTCCTTCCACTCCAGCGCAAGCGCGCATTCCGCAGCGGACCCGAACCGTGGGTCAACGTGGGGTTCGAGCTCCCGCCCCTGACGTACGCCGCGGTATCCCGCGAAGCGCCCGCGCTCGCGGAGCTCGAACCGAAGTTCGTCCCGGTCGAAGTCGGCGACCTGGCACATCGCACACATCGCCGCGAACGCCTGACGTCGCGGCAGGCCCATGGCCAGGTCGACGGTCGTTCGCAGTCTCGACGTCACCAGCAGTCCTTCCAGGTCGACGACCTCCCCCGGCAGGAACGTCCGCTCACCGCCCGAAGCAAGCGGGTTGCGCAGTCGGTTGCCCGGACCCAGGTGCATCTCCACAGGCGGTACGCGCAAGTGGTCACCCGGGGCCAACACCATCGGTGCCCGATACAGCCACCCTGCAGTGCGGCCGGTCACGACCGCACTCTCGGGGACGACGAGACGTAGGCACTCGAGCCGGAGCTCGAGCCCGTCGGGCATCTGCGCGGCGTGGAAGACGCCCCGCATAGGGGTGATCAGCAGCCCCTGGGCGACCCACAGACCGAGCTGACGGCTCGAGATCCCCTGCGCACGCGCAGAGGCACGCGTGAACGGGCGATCGATCGGGACACCGGCCGAGCTGTCGAGGAAGATGCCGTGTGATGAGCTCATCGCATCGGTCTGCCCGACCCGGGTCTGTCCCAATCTGCGACCACGGCAACCTGTGGACAAGCGCGGACGTCTTACGACGTTCACGTGTGCCGGGTCAGCGCTCCACGGCGTGCACGTGTGCCGGGTCAGCGCCCCACGGCGTGCACTTGTGCCGGGTCGGCGCTCCACGGCGTGCACTTGTGCCGGGTCAGTGCAGCGCGGAGCCCTTGGCGTAGTCGGCGAAGGACTCGTTCCAGTCGCCGTAGCCGTTGGTGAGGGTCATCTGGCGGGTGGTGCCCGTCGTCACGACCACGTCACCGATCCGCGACATGTCGTAGAGCCAGCCGGCGTTGGCGGTGCTCATGCCCGTGCAGCCGTGCGAGACGTTGTCATGACCCTGGTCGGCCACCGACCACGGGGCCGCGTGCAGGAACTCGCCGGTGTAGGTCAGCCGCATCGCGAACTCCACGTCACCGATGTTGTAGCCGTCGGGACCGTTCGGGTCGATGCCGATGGTCTCGCTGTTCATCCGGTGGTGGCGGTCCTTCTCCACGATGACCTTGACGCCCGACCGGGTGATGAAACCGGGCTTGCCGGTGGTGACCGGGATGGTCCGCAGCAGCTGACCGTTGCTGAACACGTGCATCTGGTCGGTCTGCGCGTCGACCTTGTAGATGTGTGCGTCGCCGACGTTGAACTGGATCGTCCGGTCGAGCTGGCCGAAGATGCCGTTGCCGGCGGGCACGCTGTTGATGTCGGCGTTGACGGTGACCTGGGTGCCGGCCTTCCAGTACGACGCCGGGCGCCAGTGCACCTCGGTGTCGCTGATCCAGTGCCAGCTGCCCCTCTGGGCGGGCGCCGAGACCACGTGCAGGTGCTTCTCGATCGTGGCGCGGTCGGTGACCGGTACGTCGAAGGTCACGATCACCGGCATCCCGATGCCGACGGTGTCGCCGTTGAGCGGCGTGATCGAGGGGAAGGTCTGCTGGTCGAGGGTCAGCGCCGCCGTGCTGAAGCGGGTGACGCGGTTGAGGCTGTCACCGGCGTCGGTCGTGCCCGACGAGGTCACGGTGTACGTCGTGCCTGGCTCGAGCAGTGCGCCGGCGGTCCAGGTGGTCTTGTCGTGCGACATCTTGCCGGGCACGGTCCCCGACTTGGAGCTGATCGTGACCGAGCTCAGTGTCGCGTGATCCGCGGTCACCTGGACGCGCTGGTCGACCGGGACGCCCCTGGCGCCACGGGCGATGTTGCTGGCGATGGCGCCGACCACGGGGGCCGGGCTCGTGGGCGCCGAGTGGGCACCCTTGGTGTGGTGACCACCGGCGGTCTGCGGCGAGGAGCCACTCCCCGTGCCACAACCGGCCAGCACCACGCCGGCACACCCCAGCGCCACCGCAAGGGCGCGCACACGCAAGACGGACATCGAACTCCCCGAAGGTAAAGACTGAATGCCTCAGACTAACCCGGCACCCCACGGGTTCCGGGAATCGCCGAGTCGTGGGGATCCCCACGTGTCTAGGACGCGGTCACCGCCGGATCGGTTGCCACGGGCCGCCGGGAGGGCCCGAGGCAGGGCTCAGTGAGCGTGCTCGCCGCGGTAGTACTCGAAGACGAAACCCGACAGCGCGAGACCGCCCAGCCCGAAGCCGATGACCACGAGCCACCACGCCGCCATCGCCACGGCGTACACGATCACCGCGAGAGCGGCGGCGCACCACAGCGGCCACCAGGAGTACGGCGGGAAGAAGCCCAGCTCGCCGGCGCCGTCGGCGATCTCGGCATCCTTACGGTCCTCGGGGCGCGGCTCCATCTTGGCGGCGTGGAACCCGAGGTAGAGGGTCACCATCGCGGCCAGCAGCGTGGTCATCACCAGCGCCGAGGTGCCGGTCCAGTCACCGGCGATCAGCCAGTAGGCGGGGCTGACCACGACGAAGAACGCCGTGGTGATGCCGAAGATCCAGGCCTCGGTCTTCACTGCTCGTCACCGCCGTCCATCTGGTCGCGGAGATGCTCCTCACGGCCGTGCACCGTGGGCGCGTCGACGAGATCGGTCTCGCCCAAGGCGCCGTTCTCCTCCATCT
>JAWWPM010000110.1:0-5026 GCA_033854915.1 Nocardioidaceae bacterium | reverse complement strand
GACGCTGACCCGGCACAAGTGCACGCGTTCACTTCTGCCGGGTCAGCGCGCTCACGCGTTCACTTCTGCCGGGTCAGCGCACTGGGGCCGTGACCTTCTGCCGGGTCAGGGCAGCGGCTGGTTGGGGATGCTCACCGAGAGGAACCACAGGGCGACACCCACGGTGGCGAGCAGGCCGACGTCGATGGCGCGGCGGCGTACGGCGAGCATCCCGGCCTCGCGGGCCGGCAGGGCCAGCCTGACCAGAGCGGCGACGACGAGGGAGGCCGCGATCCACTTCACGCCCAGCCGCCAGTTGCCGTGCGCGACGATGCCCAGGCCCACGCCCGCCGCGGCGAGCACGGCGAGGTAGATCGCCCCGCCGACGGTCGAGGGTCGGCGACGCCGTGCGGCCTCGACCCGCTCGTCCTCTGCCTGCTCCGCATCGGTCAGCCCCGTCGCTGACCCCTCGCTGGGCTCGACCTGGCCAGGGCTCCCGACGCGTGCCGGCACGACCGGCTCGTCGGGGTGTTCCTGAAGCTCCACGGTGCTCAGTGTGCCTCCTCCGCGATGCCGACGACGTTGGAGAGCAGCATCGCCCGCGTCATCGGCCCGACCCCCCCGGGGTTGGGCGACACCCAGCCGGCGACCTCGGCCACGTCGGCCGCGACATCACCCGCGATCTTGCCGTCGACCCGCGAGACGCCGACGTCGAGGACCGCGGCACCCGGCTTGACGATGTCGGCGCTGATGATGCCCGGGACGCCGGCCGCGGCGACCACGATGTCGGCCGAACGCACGTGCGCGGCCAGGTCGCGGGTCCCGGTGTGGCACAGGGTCACCGTCGCGTTCTCGCTACGACGGGTGAGCAGCAGGCCGAGCGGCCGGCCGACCGTGAGGCCACGGCCGACCACCACGACGTCGGCGCCGGCGATCTCCACGCCGTGCCGGCGCAGCAGCTCGATGACCCCGACCGGCGTGCAGGGCAGCGGCCCCGCCTTGCCGAGGACCAGCTTGCCGAGGTTCATCGGGTGCAGGCCGTCGACGTCCTTGTCGGGATCGACGCGGGAGAGCAGGGCGAACTCGTCGAGCCCGGTCGGCTGCTGCACGATGAAGCCCGTGCACGCCGGATCGGCGTTCAGCTCGTCGATGACGGCCTCCACCTCGGCCTGCGTCGCCGTGGCCGGCAGGTCACGGCGGATCGAGGTGATCCCGATCGAGGCGCAGTCCTTGTGCTTGGCGCCGACGTACCAGTGCGAGCCGGGGTCGTCGCCCACCAGGATCGTGCCGAGGCCCGGCGTGACACCGCGGGCCTTCAGCGCGGCCACGCGTTCGGTGAGCTCGGCCTTGATGGTCCGCAGGGTGGCGGTGCCGTCGAGAATGCGTGCGGTCATGCGGTGTCCTTACGTCGCGACAGGTCAGTGGAAGAAGTGGCGGGTGCCGGTTAAGTACATGGTGACGCCGGCGTCCTGGCAGGCCTTGACCGTCAGCTCGTCGCGCACCGAGCCGCCCGGCTGCACGATGGCCCGGATGCCGGCGTCGACCAGGATCTGCGGGCCGTCCTCGAACGGGAAGAACGCATCGGAGGCCGCGACCGAGCCGGCGGCCCGCTCCCCCGCCCGCGAGACCGCGAGCCGGCACGAGTCGACCCGGTTGACCTGCCCCATGCCGATCCCGACGGAGGCGCCGTCGTGGGCGAGCAGGATGGCGTTGGACTTCACCGATCGGCAGGCCTGCCAGGCGAAGACCAGGTCGGCGAGCACGTCGTCGGGGGCAGCCTCGCCGGTGGCGAGCGTCCAGGCCGACGGGTCGTCACCGGGGGCGTCGACGTGGTCGACCCGCTGCATCAGCACGCCCCCGGAGATCCCCCGGAACTCCACCGGGTCGGGGTGCTCGTCGAGCGGGCAGCGCAGGATCCGGATGTTCTTCTTGGCCTGCAGGACCTCGATCGCACCGTCGTCGTACTCAGGCGCCACGATCACCTCGGTGAACACCTCGGCCACCTGCTCGGCCAGGTCCTTGGAGACGGGCCGGTTGACCGCGATCACCCCGCCGAACGCAGAGACCGGGTCGCAGGCGTGAGCCTTGCGATGGGCCTCGGCGACATCGGCGCCGGTCGCGATCCCGCACGGGTTGGCATGCTTGATGATCGCCACCGCCGGACCGTGGAAGTCGTTCGCGGCGCGCCGCGCAGCATCGGTGTCGACGTAGTTGTTGTAGGACATCTCCTTGCCGTGCAGCTGCTCGGCGCCAGAAAGTCCGGCAGTGCCGAGCCGTCCTTGGTTCTCGGCGTACAGCGCCGCGGGCTGGTGCGGGTTCTCGCCGTAGCGGAGCACGGCCTTGCGCTGCCAGGTCGCGCCGGTGAAGGCCGGGAAGCCGGTGCCGTCGCTGGTGTCGGCCAGCACGCTGCCCATCCAGGACGCGACCTGGACGTCGTACGCCGCGGTGTGGGCGAATGCCTCGGCCGCGAGCCGCTTGCGCTGCTCCAGCGTGAAGCCACCCCCGGCCACGGCGGCCAGCACATCGTCGTACGCCGTGGGGCTGGTGACGATGGCGACCGACGGGTGGTTCTTGGCCGCGGCTCGCACCATCGCCGGGCCGCCGATGTCGATCTGCTCGACACACTGGTCGGGCGACGCCCCCGACGCGACCGTCTCCGCGAACGGGTAGAGGTTGGAGACCACCAGGTCGAACGGCTCGACCCCGAGGTCGGCCAGCTGCTGCACGTGGCTGTCGAGGCGACGGTCGGCGAGGATGCCCGCATGCACCTTGGGGTGCAGGGTCTTCACGCGCCCGTCGAGGCACTCGGGAAAGCCGGTGAGGTCCTCGACCCTGGTCACCGGCAGGCCCAGGGACTCGATCCGGGCGGCCGAGCCACCTGTGGAGACCAGCTCCACGCCGGCCCCGGCCAGGGCCCGGACGAGGTCGTCGAGCCCGGTCTTGTCGTAGACGGAGACCAGGGCTCGCCTGATCGGGATGCGCTCGCTCAATTGACTCACTCCTGCGCTGCTCGGGGCACCCAGGCGGTCGATGCCCGATGACGTCACTCCCCGGTGGTTTCCCACCCGCGCCAGTCGTGTGATGGCAGCCTAACGGCTGGTCTCGACAAGCTCGACCACCGAATCCCGGTTCACCGACCGAAACGCACCACGCGGCCGTCGACGGAGAAGCCCTCGCGGGCGATCCGCCCGACCGCGTCGACCAGCATCGCGCGCTCCGAGGTCTTGATCCGCTCGTGCAGCGACTCGGCCGTGTCGCCCTCCAGCACCGGCACGGCCGACTGGGCGACGATCGGGCCGCTGTCGACCCCCGCATCGACCACGAACAGCGTGCAGCCGGTGACCTTCACGCCGTACGCCAAGGCGTCGGCCGGCCCGTGCATCCCCGGGAACGACGGCGACAGGGCGGGGTGGGTGTTGACGAACCGGCCGCCGAACGACGTCAAGAAGGTCTCGCCGACGAGCTTCATGAATCCCGCCGAGACGACCAGGTCCGGTTGGTACGACGCCACCGAGGTGGTCAGCGCGGCGTCCCAGGCCTCGCGACTCTCGAAGTTTGACACCTCGTGCACGAACGTCGGGATCCCGGCCCGCTCCGCCCGGGCCAGGCCCTCGATCGCGTCGCGGTCGGCACCCACCGCGACCACCGAGGCGGCGTACGACGGGTCCTTCGTCGCGTCCAGCAGCGCCTGGAGGTTGGTGCCGGACCCGGACACGAGGACGACGACGCGCAAGGACACGGGCACGGGCCGGAGTCTAGGACCGCCGGTGCGCACCCCCGGTCGGTGACCCAGGTCACGAAGACGCGCGTCCGGGTCATGGGGGCCTGGTGCATGGGAACCAGGGGCGGGGAGGGCATCGGTCCCCATTGGGTCGCCAATGGCCCCCATTGACCACCGTTCACCCACGTCCACGAGCGTCCGGTGGTGATCTGGAAGGACGAAGCAACCGGCCAGTGGTCAGGAGCTTCCGCCAATGGGGTTGGCAGCAGTGCCAGGGGTAAGGACCGAAAGGTGAGAACCCTCCGTGCGCACGCCGACCGCCGCCCCCAGGCCCCCCAGGACCGGTGCCCGCACCGGCACCCGGATCCGCGCCCTGGCCGCGCTCGCCGCCGCGGCCACACTCGTCACGCTGGCCGCCCCCGCCCCCGCCGCCGTCGTCCATCTCGCGTCGGCCGGCGAGCGGCGGGCCAGCACCACCACTCAGGTCGTCCGGGTCCCCTCCGCCTACTTCGGCATCCACGACGGCTCACTGCAGTCCTACGGCCGGGCGTCGTTCGGATCGATCCGGCTCTGGGACGTCGGGGTCACCTGGCGCGACATCGAGACCGCCCCCGGCGTCTACGACTGGTCGCGTCTCGACACCCAGGTCGCCGCCGCGCAGGCCCACGGCGTCCAGGTCACCCTCGTGCTGGCGATGACCCCCTCCTTCTACGCCGCCGCACCGACCCTGCCGCCCACCGACCTCTCCCACTACGCCGACTACGTGCGCGCCGTGATGACGCGGTACCGCGACGTCAACGGCCAGCGCGGCATCGCGGCGTACCAGGTCTGGAACGAAGGCAACATCTCCACCTTCTGGACCGGCGACATGGGGCAGCTCGCGCAGCTGACCAAGGTGGTGCACGACGCGCGGGACGCGGTCGACCCCGGCGCCACGGTCGTGGCCCCGTCGTTCGCGATGCGGATGAAGTACGAGACCGACGGCTTCTCGGCCTTCCAGTCGCAGCAGGTCGACGGTGTCCCCGTCTGGCACTACTACGACGCCAACGCCCTGAGCCTCTACCCGATGGCGACCTACGGCGGCCGGCCCGGTGGGCCCGAGGACGCCATGGCCCTGCTGGCCAGCGCCCACAGCCTGCTCGCCCGGGCCGGGGTGCCGGCCGCGCTGCCGGTCTGGGGCACCGAGATCAACTACGGACTGCCCAGCGGCGCCCCCGGTCAGCTGACCGCGACCCCGATCTCCGACGCCCGCCAGGTCGCCAACGTGCTGCGCACCTACGTGCTCGGTGCGGCCCGCGGGCTGTCGCGGCTGTTCTGGTACCGCTA
>JAWWPM010000109.1:0-9756 GCA_033854915.1 Nocardioidaceae bacterium | reverse complement strand
CAACGGGCTGATCACGGTGCTCGACTTCGTCGGCCTGGCCCTGATGTTCCACACCATCGACCGGCTCGGGGGCTTCGAGCTGCGCGAGGTGGCCCTGCTCTACGGCCTCAGCGGCTTCGGGATCGGTGTCGCGCATCTGTTCATCGGGACGGTCGAGGACATCGGCACCCATGTGCGCACGGGCACGCTCGACTCGATGCTCACCCGACCGGTCCCGCTGATCGTCCAGATCGGCGCCGATCGGTTCGCCTTCCGTCAGCTCGGGCGGGTCACCCAGAGCCTGGTCGTCTTCGGGTACGGCGCCGGGGCGGTCGGCTGGACGCCCGGGAAGACCCTGCTCGCCCTGGTCGCGGCCGGAGCGGCGAGCGCCATCTTCTTCGCGTTCTTCGTCGGCTTCTCCTGCCTGCAGTTCTGGACCGTCGACGCCGGGGAGACCTCGAACGCGTTCACCTACGGCGGCAACACGATGACCCAGTACCCGCTCACGATCTTCCCGCGCGAGGTGCTCAAGTCGTTGACCTTCGTGATCCCGATCGCCTTCGTCAACTGGTACCCGTGCCTGGCCCTGCTCGGCCGACCGGACCCCTTCGGCATGCCCTCCTGGTTCGCCTACCTGTCGCCCCTCGTCGCCGTCCTGACCCTCGCCCTGGCCGGCCTGGTCTGGCGCACCGGCCTGCGTCACTACACCTCGACCGGGAGCTGACATGGTCTCGACAGGCTCGACCAGCATCAGCGGCTCGACCAGCGGTGGCCCGCTCATCGAGGTGACGGACCTGAGCCGGACCTTCGTGGTCCACAAGCGCGTGGGCGGACTGCGGCGCACGAAGTCGGAGGTGCAGGCGGTGCGCGACCTGGCCTTCTCGATCGACGCCGGGGAGATGGTGGGCTACATCGGGCCCAACGGCGCGGGCAAGTCCACCACGATCAAGATGCTGACCGGGATCCTGGTGCCGACGGCCGGGAGGGTGCGGGTCGCCGGCCTGGAGCCCAGCCGGCAGCGCACCGAGCTGGCGCGCCGGATCGGGGTCGTGTTCGGGCAGCGCACGACCCTGTGGTGGGACCTGCCGCTGCGGGACAGCTTCGCGCTCCTGCAGAAGCTCTACCGCGTCGATCCGGCGCGACACCGGCGCAACCTCGCGGAGTACATCGAGCTGCTCGACCTCGGCGACCTGCTGGACACCCCGGTCCGGCAGCTCAGCCTCGGGCAGCGGATGCGCGGTGACATCACCGCAGCGCTCCTGCACGACCCGGAGATCCTCTATCTCGACGAGCCGACGATCGGGCTGGACGTGATCAGCAAGGGCCGGCTGCGCGACTTCCTGCGCGCCCTCAACGCCGAGCGCGGCACGACCCTGATGCTGACCACCCACGACCTGCAGGACATCGAGGCGCTGTGCCGGCGGGTGATCGTGATCGACCACGGCACAGCGGTCTTCGACGGACCCCTGGTCGACCTGCAGCGGCGCGGCGGCTCCAGCCGGATCCTGGTCGTCGACCTCGTGGACGAGGCACCCCCGATCGAGGTCGCGGGTGCGGTCACCCGCAGGGTGGAGGGTCCCCGGCAGTGGCTCAGCTTCCCTGCCGACGCCAGCGCAGCACCGCTCGTGGCGGCCGTCGCCGCGTCGTACGACGTCGCGGACCTGTCCATCCAGGAGCCCGACATCGAGGACGTGATCCGGCAGATCTACGCCGGCAACTGAGGCCTTTCTTGACTCGTTCCAGAAAGCACGCAAGGGTGATCGCGATGTCCCCCGCACCCGAGCCCGCCCCCTCACCCATGGCCCAGTCGCTCCGCGGCCGCGGCCTGCGCGTGACCCGGCCGCGGATGGCCGTGCTGGAGGCCCTGGAAGCAGAGCCGCACCTGCGCGCCGAACAGGTGATCAGCGCGGTTCGCGCCGACGGTGAGGTGTCGAGCCAGGCGGTGTACGACGTGCTGAACGCGCTCAGCGCGCACGGCCTGGTCCGGCGCATCCAGCCGCGCGGCTCCGTCGCCCGCTACGAGCTCGAGACCGGCGACAACCACCACCACGTGGTCTGCCGCGGCTGCGGCCGGGTGACCGACGTCGAGTGCGCGACCGGCGAGGCGCCCTGCCTCGACCTGCCCGAGACCACCTCGTTGCACGGCTTCACCGTCGACGAGGCCGAGGTGACCTGGTGGGGCCGCTGCCCCACCTGCTCGCGCACCAGCAGCCCAGCACCTGCCTGACCAGACCGGACCGGAAGGAACCCCATGACCGAGACCCAGCACGAGACCAACGACGCGGGCCAGAGCGGCAGCGAGAGCGAGAACCCCGCGATCGACGCGCCCACCCCCAAGACCGGTCGCCCGCGCACCAACCAGGACTGGTGGCCCAACCAGCTCAACCTGCAGGTGCTCCACCAGCACCATCCGGCGGCCAACCCGTTGGGCCAGGACTTCGACTACGCCACGTCGTTCGGCTCGCTCGACGTCGATGCCCTCAAGCGCGACCTGACCGAAGTGATGACCACCTCGCAGGACTGGTGGCCGGCCGACTTCGGGCACTACGGCGGCCTGTTCATCCGGCTGAGCTGGCACGCGGCGGGGACCTATCGCATCGCCGACGGCCGCGGCGGCGCAGGCGACGGAAGCCAGCGCTTCGCACCGCTGAACAGCTGGCCCGACAATGCCAACCTCGACAAGGCGCGGCGGCTCCTCTGGCCGGTGAAGAAGAAGTACGGCCGACAGATCTCGTGGGCGGACCTGCTGGTGCTGGCGGGCAACGTCGCCCTGGAGTCGATGGGGTTCCAGACCTTCGGCTTCGGCTTCGGGCGCGAGGACATCTGGGAGCCGGAAGAGGTGATCTGGGGCCCCGAGGACACCTGGCTCGGAGACGAGCGCTACAGCGGCGAGCGCGAGCTGGGCGGTCCCCTCGCGGCGGTGCAGATGGGCCTGATCTACGTCAACCCCGAGGGACCCAACGGCGAGCCCGACCCGCTCGCCGCGGCCCGCGACATCCGCGAGACGTTCGCCCGGATGGCGATGAACGACGAGGAGACGGTGGCCCTGATCGCCGGCGGCCACTCGTTCGGCAAGACCCATGGTGCTGGTCCGGCGGACCACGTCGGCCCGGAGCCGGAGGGTGCCCCGGTCGAGGACCAAGGTCTCGGCTGGCGCAGCACCTTCAACAGCGGCAAGGGTCCCGACGCGATCACCAGTGGCCTCGAGGTCACCTGGACCACCACTCCTACCCGGTGGAGCATCAACTTCTTCGAGAACCTGTTCGGCTTCGAGTGGGAGCTGACCACGAGTCCGGCAGGCGCCAAGCAGTGGGTGGCCAAGGACGCGGAGGCAGTCGTGCCGGACGCGCACGACTCGTCGAAGAAGCACCTGCCGACGATGCTGACGACCGACCTGGCGCTCAGGTTCGACCCGGCCTACGAAGAGATCTCCCGGCGCTTCCTGGACCACCCGGAGCAGTTCGCCGATGCCTTCGCCAAGGCTTGGTACAAGCTGCTGCACCGCGACATGGGTCCGGTCTCCCGCTTCCTCGGGCCCGACGTCCCCGAGCCGCAGCTGTGGCAGGACCCGGTGCCCGCGGTCGACCACGCGCTGATCGGGAAGGACGAGGTGGCCGAGCTCAAGCGCCAGGTGCTCGACGCCGGCCTCAGCATCTCCCAGCTCGTCTCCACGGCATGGGCCTCCGCCTCGACCTTCCGCGGCACCGACATGCGCGGCGGGGCCAACGGCGCGCGAGTCCGACTGGAGCCGCAGAGCGGCTGGGAGGTCAACGACCCCGAGCAGCTGGGCACGTCGCTGCGCACGCTCCAGGGCATCGCCGACGCCTTCAACGAGCAGGACGGCGGCACCCGCGTCTCGCTCGCCGACCTGATCGTGCTGGCGGGCGGTGCGGCGGTCGAGAAGGCGGCTCAGAACGCCGGGTTCGAGGTCGAGGTGCCCTTCACCCCGGGCCGCACCGACGCGACGCAGGAGCAGACCGACGTCGACTCGTTCGCCGTGCTCGAGCCTCGGGCGGACGGCTTCCGCAACTACCTCCGCGCCGGTGAGAAGCTGCCGCCCGAGAGCTTGCTGCTCGACCGGGCCAACCTGCTGACCCTGACCGCTCCCGAGATGACGGTCTTGGTCGGGGGCCTGCGGGTGCTCGGGGCCAACGCGGGGGGTGCCGAGCACGGCGTCTTCACCGACCGGACCGGATCACTGACCAACGACTTCTTCGTCACCTTGCTCGACATGGACGTCGAGTGGAAGGCGTCGGCCTCGACCGAGCACGTCTTCGAGGGCCGGGACCGGGCCACCGACGAGGTCCGTAGGACCGCCACGGCCGTCGACCTGGTCTTCGGATCCAACTCCGAGCTCCGGGCGCTGGCCGAGGTCTATGCCAGCGACGACGCGCAGGAGAAGTTCGTGCGCGACTTCGCGGCGGCCTGGGCCAAGGTGATGGACCTCGACCGGTTCGATCTGCGCTGACCATGCACCGCGAGATGCTCGACAAGGTCAGGAATGCTCGGGGGTTCGTCGCCGCGCTCGACCAGAGCGGCGGCAGCACCCCCAAGGCGCTGGCGTTGTACGGCGTCCCGGAGGCGGCGTACGCCAACGACACCGAGATGTTCGACCTGATCCACCGGATGCGGACACGGATCGTCACCAGCCCGTCGTTCACCGGTGAGCGGATCCTGGCGGCGATCCTGTTCGAGCAGACGATGGACCGCGAGATCGACGGCCTCGGCTCGGCGGAGTACCTCTGGACGCGCAAGCAGGTCGTGCCGTTCCTCAAGGTCGACGACGGGCTCGAGGACGAGGCTGACGGCGCGCAGGTGATGAAGCCCATCCCCGAGCTCGATGACCGGCTGCGCCGCGCCACCGAGCACGGCGTCTTCGGCACCAAGATGCGCTCGGTGGTCAAGACCGCCGACCGGGGCGGCGTCGACGCGGTCGTGGACCAGCAGTTCCAGCTCGCGGGCACGATCCTGGACGCCGGGCTGGTGCCGATCATCGAGCCGGAGGTCGACATCCACAGCCCCGAGAAGGCGGCCACGGAGACGCTGCTCAAGGCTGCGCTGCACGCACACCTCGACCAGCTGGCCGACGGGCAGGACGTCATCCTCAAGCTGACGCTGCCAGAGCAGGACGGCTTCCACCAGGCGCTCGCGGAGCATCCGCGCGTGCTCCGCGTCGTGGCGCTGTCCGGTGGCTACACCCGAGCGGAGGCGGACGCGCGGCTCGCCAGGAACCCGGGCATCATCGCCAGCTTCTCCCGGGCCCTGACCGAGGGGCTGACCGCCCAGATGAGCGACCAGCAGTTCAACGCGGCTCTCGACGAGGCCATCGCCGAGATCTACGCGGCGTCCATCACCTGAGGCCGTCAATCTCCTCCGATGCATCCCGCCGAGAAAACGCGGAACAGTTCGGGCCACGAGGTTGCGCTGAGGCGAATTGTTCCGCGTTTTCCGGTTCGGGGCGCCGTGGTCAGGCGAGCGGGGCGCGCAGCGACAGCCGGAGGCCGAGCCGCCGGCCGGCGAGGTCGACCTCGTGCGTCGCGGCGTCCAGGTCGTCCTGGCGGACCGGGCCGTCGGCGCGCAGCAGGGCCAGGCCGACGCAGGCACCGACCGTTGCGCCGTACGCCGTGCTGGTGACCTGGCCGGCCGGCTCTCCGTCGCGCAGCACGAGCTCCCCACCCCACAGCATCGCGTCGGGGTCGGCGCACACGAAGGACACGACGCGCCGGCGCGGACCGCCCGCGGCGAGGTGCTCGCGATGCGCCTCGAGCGCCGCGCGGCCGAGGAAGTCCTGGTTGCGGCTCCCCCGCCCGCCCAGCGCGGTGGCGAACAGCAGCCCCGCCTCGATCGGGGTGAGGTCGGGGTTGAGCTCGCGCGGGAAGGCGCGGTAGCCCTTCTCCAGCCGCAGCGACTCGATCGCGTGGTAGCCCGCGTCCACCAGACCCAGGTCGGCGCCGGCCTCGTGCAGCGCGTCGTACACGGCGACGGCGTCGGTGATCAGGACGAGCAGCTCCCAGCCGAGCTCCCCCACGTAGGTCATCCGGGTGGCCCGGGCGAAGGCACCGGCCAGCACCACCTCGTGGCTGGTGGCGAAGGGGAACCCTTCGTCCGACCAGTCGGTGACCGGGTCGACGCGACTCATCAGCTCGCGGGCGCGTGGACCCATCACCCCGAGCACGGCGTACTCGTCGGTGACGTCCTCCACCGTGACGTCGCGGTCCGCGAGGTGACGGCGCAGCCAGTCGAGGTCACGGACGGTGGTCGCCGAGCTGCTCACCATCACGAAGGCCTCGGCGCCGGTGCGGGTGACGGTGAGGTCGGCCTCATAGGTCGCGCGGGCGTTGAGCAGCGGCGAGTAGACGCAGCGCCCGAGCGGGACGTCGACGTCGGCAGCGCACAGCCACTGGAGCCCGGCCAGGGCGTCCGGTCCGGAGACGACGTACTTGGAGAACGACGTCTGGTCGAAGACCGCGACGGCCGAGCGGCAGGCGACCTGCTCGGCCACGGACGCGTCCAGCCACCAGGGCTTGCCCCACGACGACGGTCCCGGCACCGCGCCGAACACGTTGACCCGCTCCCAGCCCATCTTGGTGCCGAAGACCGCTCCCTTCGCGGTGAGCCGGTCGTGCAGCGGTGACAGCCGCACGTCGCGACCTGTCTCGGGCTCGCGGTCCGGCCACGGGACGGCGTAGTGGATGCCCAAGGTCTCGACGACGCGCTCCCGGAGCCACGCGTGGTCACCGGCGTACGACGCGAACCGGCGCAGGTCGACCGCGACCATGTCGCTGGTGGGCTCGCCCTCGACGACCCACTCGGCGAGGGCCCGCCCTGCCCCGCCGGCCGAGGCGATGCCGACGGAGTTGAACCCGGCGCCGACGAAGAAGCCGCGGAGCCCCGGTGCCTCCCCCATCAGGAACTGGTTGTCAGGGGTGAAGCTCTCGGGGCCGTTGTAGAACTTGCGGATGCCGGTCTGCTCCAGCGCCGGGACCCGCCGCACGGCCTCGTCCATCAGCACCGAGAAGTGCTCCCAGTCCTCGTCGAGAAGCGCGAACTCGAACGGGTACGGGATGGCGTCGGGCGCGAGCCACGGCTTGGCCTCGGGCTCGAAGCCGCCGACGACCAGGCCGCCGACCTCCTCCTTGAAGTAGGTCCAGCCGTCGGGGTCGCGCATCACCGGCAGTCCGGGATGGGTGCCCTCCACGGCGTCGGTGACGACGTAGAAGTGCTCCGCGGAGTGCAGCGGGACGGTGACCCCGGCGAGGTCGCCGAGCGCCTTCGACCACTGGCCGGCACAGACCACGACGACCTCGGTCTCGACGTCGCCTCGGTCGGTGCGGACCCCGGTCACCCGGCGACCGCCCGCCCCGTCCCGGAGCTCGAAGCCGGTGACCCGGACCCCCTCGGCCACGGTGGCGCCGCGCTGCCGGGCCCCCTTGGCCAACGACTGGGTGAGATCGGTCGGGTTGACCTTGCCGTCGCCGGGCAGCCAGATCGCGCCGAGCAGGTCGTCGGTGCGCATCGGCGGCCAGAGCTCGCCGGCCTCGTCCGCGCTCAGCATCCGGCAGTCGAGGTCGTACGCCGCGGCATTGGCGGCGGTGCGGCGCAGCTGCACCATCCGCTCCTCCGTGCGGGCCACGATCAGGCCTCCCACGTTGGCGTAGCCCGTGGCCAGTCCGGTCTCCTGCTCGAGCGAGGCGTAGAGCTCGGCGGAGTACTGCACCAACCGGGTACCGGCCTCGGTCGCCCGCAGCGGCCCGACCAGCCCGGCCGCGTGCCACGTCGTACCTCCCGAGAGGTGGCCCTGCTCGAGCAGCAGGACGTCGGTCCAGCCGAGCGTGGTCAGGTGGTAGGCCGTGGAGCACCCCACGACTCCCCCGCCGATGACGACGACCCGCGCCCGGGAGGGAAGGTCAGCCGTCATCGGCCACCTGCTCGAGGAGACGCGGGAGCTCCCGGGAGGTGAACGTGTGGGCGGCCTTCTCGAAGCGATGCATCCCCCAGCCGTGGAAGTCGAAGTCGAGGGCGCTCGAGCCGGCCTGGATGAAGCCCCACAACGCCCAGCCGTACTCGCTGCACAGCGCCTGGAGCCGCACCCGGGCGAGGAACCGCGGGTCGTCGCGGCCGAGATAGGCGGCGGCCCAGGCCCGGGTGAGCTCGACGTCGAACTCGGACTCGGTCGCGGCGTTGCCGAGCTCGAAGCACGGGTCGCCGTTGCCGGAGTAGTCGTAGTCGATAAGCCAGACCCGCTCACCGTCGTCGATGAAGTTGCCGGCCAGCAGGTCGTTGTTGCAGGGCACGGTGGGCCCGGCCGTGGCGGTGAGCACCCGGCGTACCTCCGCCCAGGCCTCGGCGTGGTCGTCGTACGACGGGGGCAGCGGGAAGCCGTGCTCGGCGATCACCTCGCGGTAGCGGTGCTGCCGCGCGAACATGTCGAAGTCGTTGACGAACCGCGGCGCCGCGTGCAGACGGCGTACGGCGTCGGCGGCACGGGCCAGCACCGCGGGATCGGCGAAGTCGGCCTCGGTGAGGGTGCGCCCGGGCAGGAACTCCAGCACCGTCGTCCCGAGCTCGGGACGATGCTCCACGACACCCGCGCCGACCCCTGCCTGCGCCGCGATCAGGGTGTTGGCGTGCTCGGCCACCTGGTCGATGGCCAGCAGCCCCGCGTCGCTGCGCACGATCCGGACCACGACCTCCCCCTGGGGTGCGTCGTCGAGGGTGACCCGGAGGTTGAGGTTGGTCAGTCCGCCGGGCAGCTCGGTGACGTGCCTCGACCGCCCCGCCAGCGTGGCGAGGCGGTCGAGGTCCGGATCGGTCAGGACGTCCGCTCGTCGAAGGCGGCGAGGACATCCGGGTCGATGGTGTGCTTCGGCCCGGTGAACCACTTCTTGGCCGAGGCGTGCCACCAGATGGTGACCGCGAGGATGGTGCCGAACGTCAGGAGCGGCGCGTAGTTCACGAACTTCCACGCGAAGTCCTTGTTGCCGATCCAGCCCGATGGGTAGAGCGGGAGGATGAAGTAGATCGAGATGACCACGATCTCGATCACCGCCACGAGGTTCATCCACTTGTACTTGTTGCCGTTGTTCCAGGACCCGGCCACGAAGCGGTCCCCGTGCTTCCAGCGGAGGAAGATCGGGATCGCGAAGGCCAGGTAGAGGCCGATCACCGCCACCGAGACCACCGCGTAGAAGGCGGTGGGCAGGATGATCGGGGCGTCGGCGGTGCCGAAGTTGACCTCGATCAGGGCCGGCAGGGTGATCAGCCCGGCGATCACGGTCACGAACATCACCGCGTTCGCCGGCACCCGCGTGGCGCTGACCTTCGACCACAGCCTCGAGCCCGGGATCGCGCCGTCCCGGCTGAACGCGAAGGTCATCCGGGACGCACTGGTCAGGCAGGCCACGGTGCAGAAGAGCTGTCCCGCTGCCGAGATCGCGATCACGATCGTGTGCCAGGACTTGCCGAGCGCCTGACCCAGGATCACGTCGGAGCCGTAGGCCCCGACGTTGATGCCGTCGGTCACCGCCTGCGGGTCCGCGACTGCGAAGAGCAGCGCGAGCAGTAGGATCCAGCCGCCGATGGCCGAGTAGGCGATCGACCGCCACAGGCCCTTCGCCGCCGACTCCGAGGCGGCCTCGGTCTCCTCGGAGAGGTGAGCCGACGCGTCGAAGCCGGTGATCGTGTACTGCGTCAGCAGGAAGCCGAGCGGCAGCACCAGGAACCAGAAGTGACCGCCGGTGAGGGATCCGCCTGCGTAGCCGGAGTTGTTGACCTTGT
>JAWWPM010000108.1:0-3467 GCA_033854915.1 Nocardioidaceae bacterium | reverse complement strand
ACTCCCCCGGTGACCGGGTGACCCTGACCTGGACCGACCGGGCCGGCGCCTCGCACACGGCGACGCTGACTCTCATGGACGGCCCGGTGGCCTAGTCCGAAAGATTTCAAAGTCTGTACGTTTGGGGGTTGACAGCGTAGGGCACTCTTAGAGCACGTCACTCCGGCGTGGCTCAGACGCCGGCGGACGGATGAGACCGAGGACGGCCCGCATGTCCAACCTGACGATCGCCAACATCCTGCTCTTCTTCGCGATCCTGTGCCTGGCGCTCAGCGCCGCGGCCGGCATGATGCTCTTCTTCTTCTACTCCATGGGCGCGACGACGCTGGCGGGCGCCGTGCGCCACCAGCAGCTCCCCCACGACTGACGCGACGCCGGCCGCGAGCAGGTCCGCGGCCGCCCCTCGGGGAATGTCCCCACGCGCCGATGGGTTGCGCCGGTGACCGACTGAACCCGACCGAGGAGAACGCATGCCCACCCGTACCGCACGCACCGCCTGGACCGGAACCCTCCAGGAGGGCTCGGGGCAGGTCGAGCTCACCAGCTCGCAGCTCGCGACGTACGACGTCTCGTTCCCCAGGCGCGCCGCCGACGACGCCGAGGGCGTCACCAGCCCCGAGGAGCTGATCGCCGCGGCCCACTCCGCCTGCTACGCCATGTCGCTGTCCGGCGGGATCGCCGCGGCCGGCGGCACGCCGGTCGCCCTCGACGTGAAGGCCGACGTCACGCTCGGGCCCGACCCCGCCGGCGGCTTCCGCCTGACCGGCATCACGCTCACCGTCCGCGGCGAGGTCGAGGGCCTCGACGCCGCCGGCTTCGAGCAGGCCGCACAGGCCGCGAAGGCTGGGTGCCCGGTCAGCAAGGCGCTCACCGGCGTGGAGATCACCCTCGACGCGGCGCTCGAGAGCTGACCCGAGCAGACTCCTGACCCCCGCGTGGTCAGTGCGTCGCGGCGCTGCTGTTGCTGACCTTCAGCGACGACGTGTCGACCGCGACGAACTGACCCGCGGGAATCTGCTTGAGCTGCTCGATCAGCCGGTTGGGCCACTTCGCGTTCTGCTCGCCCTGGAAGTACCACGGCGAGCCGTTGTCGGCGAGCACCAGCCCGTAGACCTTCATCGCCCGCACCACGGCCAACGCCTGCCGCCCGAAGCCACTCGGGTGGTACGACGACCGGAGCCGGAAGCGGGCCCCCATCGGCGGGTAGCCCCGGTCGGAGGTCGACCCCGCGTCGTGCCGGGCCGGCCAGACATGGTGGCTCGACGTGGCGTTGGTGGTGAAGCGGATCGCGTGATCGACGTGGCCGCTCTTGACCTCGTTCCACCGCAGCAGCCCGGGCAGGATCGGGAGACCCGCGGCGTCCGCCGAGGTCCAGCCGTTCGGGCGCAGGTGGTCGGACGTCAGCGACCAGACCGCACCCGAGCCCGCGTGCCAGTGGCCGTTGCGGAGGCGCGTAAAGTAGGTCTCGTAGAGCCGGCAGGCGTCCTTGTCGACGACGATCGCGTGCCGGTCGCCTGACGATTTCGCCCCGCCTTCGATCCGGGTGTCGGGTCCCAGCGGGTAGCCCACGTGGTCGCTCTCGTCGGCGTAGTCGAAGCCGACGCGCACCCGCGGGTGGCTCGCTCCGACCACGGTGACCGGGATGCCGTAGTTGGGTCCCGCACCGAACGACGGACCGAAGTCGGGGTGCAGGTCCACCGAGGACGACATGTGCGAGAGCCACTGGCTGCTGCGCGCCGCGACCGGCAGGGAGCGGATGTCGGCGTTCCAGTAGTTGTCGGCCGGGAAGACCGGGCACGACGTGCCCGCCACCGGCTTGGCCAGGCTCACGCTCGACGACGTGAGGTGCCCGCCTCGAGCCGCCGCGCCGTACGACGCGCCGGTCACCGCGACCGCGGCGACGACGCCGAGGGCCAGTGCCCGCGCCCTCATGCGTCCGGCCGCCCGCCGACCGCGACGGCGACGGCGAGCCCGATCATCGAGACCCCGCCCACCGTGCCGAGGGCCTTCCCCCGCGACGGTGAGCCGTTGAACCACTGCCTCAGCTGGCTGGCCAGGAGCGCCCAGACGCTGTCGGAGCACAGCCCGATCACGAAGGCGACCAGGCCGAGCAGCAGCATCTGCGCGCTGCCGTTGCCGCGGTCACGGTCGACGAACTCCGGCAGCACGGCCCCGAAGATGACGTAGGCCTTGGGGTTGGTGAAGCCGACCACGAACCCCTGCCGCAAAGCGCGCAGCCCGCGCACCGCGGGGCCGTCGAGGTCGGTGACCTCGACGCCGTGGCGATGCCGCAGCGCCTGCACCCCGAGCCAGACGAGGTAGACCGCGCCGGCCAGCTTCAGCGCCAGGAACGCCGTGTCGGAGGTCGCGACCAGGCTGCCCAACCCGAGCGAGACCAGCACGAGCACCACGAGCAGCCCGAGCGCGTTGCCGAGCACCGTGGTCAGCGCCACGGCCCGGCCGTAGGTGATCGCCCGGCCCACGGTGAAGACCACGCTCGGGCCGGGGATCGCGATCAGCACGAGCGCGACCAGCCCGAAGCCGAGCACCTGATGCAGAGTGACCATGCCCGCCATGGTCTCACGCACGAGTGAGTCAGCGCTTGCGCTTCTCGCGCACCCGCTGGGTGAGCACGATCGGGGTGCCGACGAAGCCGAAGTCCTCACGCAGGCGGCGCTCGATGAAGCGCTCGTAGCCGGCATCGAGCTTGCCCGAGGTGAACAGCACGAACGTCGGCGGCGCGGTCGACGGCTGGGTGGCGAACATGATCTTCGGCTGCTTGCCGCTGCGCACCGGGTGCGGGTGCTCGGCGACCAGGCGGCCCAGGAAGGCGTTCAGCGCGCCGGTGGTCACCCGGGTCTCCCAGCCCTCCAGCGCCTTGTCGAGGGCGACCACGAGCCGGTCGACGTGCCAGCCGGTGCGCGCGGTGATGTTGATCCGCGGCGCCCACTGCACCTGCACGAGCTCGCGCTCGACCTCACGCTCGAGGTAGTGCCGGCGGTCCTCGTCGACGAGGTCCCACTTGTTGAACGCGATCACCAGCGCGCGGCCGGCCTCGCGGACGGTCTGCAGGATCCGCACGTCCTGCTCGCTGATCGTCTCCCCGGCGTCGAGGACCAGCACGGCCACCTCGGCGCGGTCGATCGCGGTCGAGGTGCGCAGTGAGGCGTAGAACTCGTGCCCGGAGACCTCCTTGACCCGCTTGCGGATGCCGGCGGTGTCGATGAACCGCCACTCCCGGCCACCGAGCTCGACGAGCTCGTCGACCGGGTCGACCGTCGTACCCGCGACCGAGTCCACGACGACCCGCTCCGAGCCGGCCAGCCGGTTGAGCAGCGAGGACTTGCCGACGTTGGGCTTGCCGACGATCGCCACCCGGCGCGGGCCGGCGGGCTTGTCGAACGTCTCGGGGGGAGGCTCGGGCAGGGCGGCGATGATCGCGTCGAGCATGTCGCCCGACCCGCGGC
>JAWWPM010000107.1:0-12514 GCA_033854915.1 Nocardioidaceae bacterium | reverse complement strand
GACAGTTGGTCACAGATCGGTGAAAGGTTTGGTGCGACCAGCAGGCTCACCTAGGCTCCTCACGGCAGGGTCCTGGTGACGGGAGAGGTTGTTGGATCTCGGGGGAGCGATGCAGCGACGCCGCGTCGCCATCGCGGCGTACCTCGCGCTGGCCCTGGCGGTCGGCGTGGTGGTCGTCTACGCCGTCGCGGCCCAGGGCTACCGCGCCCACCAGACGCGTCTGAACGACGGCGGCATCTGGGTCACCGACAACCGCGACAGCGCCTACGGGCGGATGAACAAGCCGATCGGGCAGCTCGACGGCGCGATCTTCGCCGGCCTGAACGCCAACCTCGACGTCGCCCAGGACGACTCGGCGGTCGTCGGGGTCAACCTCTCCGGCGGCACTCTCTCCCCTCTCGACCCGTCCACGATGCGTCCGCCGGCGAGCTCCTCGGTCCCGATCCCGGCGGCACCCCAGGTACGGGCCGGCGGCGGCACCCTCGGCGTGATCGACACCGACCAGGGCTCGGTGTGGGCCACCCGCATCGACACCGTTGCCGGTGTCCCCGACCTGGCGCGGGTGGGTCGCGAGGCGCGACCCCTGGCGAAGGTCGGCAAGGGCGCCGCCCTGGCGGTGACCGACAGCGGCACCGTCCTCGCGGTCTCCGCCGTCACCGGCAGCCTGCTCACGGTCGGTGCCAGCGGGTCGAGCTTCGGTCCCGTCCACACCCAGCACCTGACCGGCGCCCCCGGAGTGGGTGCCAGGTCCCTGCAGCTGACCGCCGTCGGCGAGACCCCGGTGGTCCTCGACCCGACCACAGGCGCGCTGCGGGTGGTCGGAGGCGCCACCGCCGAGGTGCCGCCCGGGTCGGTCCTCCAGCAGGCCGGCCCGGCCGCCGGCTCGGTGCTGGTCGACACCCCGACCTCCTTGCTCCAGGTGGACCTGGCCAGCGGTCGGAGCACCACCCTGGCCGACCGGGTCACCGGCAAGCCGACGCAGCCGGTGCGGCTCGGTTCCTGCGCGTACGGCGCGTGGTCCGGCGGCACCGGTTTCGTCGCCACCCGCTGCACCGGCGGCGACCCGATGGTCGCGGGGCTGCGGACCCAGACCACCGACCTCGTCTTCCGGGTCAACCGCGGCCAGGTCGTGCTCAACGACCGGGGCGACGGGGCCGTGTGGGACGTCGACCATGCCCAGCCCCAGCGCCTCGACAACTGGGACGCCTACCGCTCGACGCCCACCAAGACCAGCCACGACCAGCACAACGACAACCCCGACCTCGGCGACCGCCGCCCGCCCAAGGCGAAGGACGACAGCTTCGGCGCGCGGCCCGGCCGCTCGACCGTGCTGCACCCGCTCGACAACGACAGCGCCCCGGCCGGGCGGTTGCTGGCGATCCGGGCGATCCAGCAGGTCTCCGACCCGGGCGCCCGGGCCCGGATCAGCCCCGACGGGCAGACCGTCGACCTGACCCTGCCCCCGGGGGCCACCGGCGTCACCACGTTCGAGTACTTCGTCGACGACGGCCGCGACGGTGTCTCGGGTCACGCCACCGTCCGGGTGCAGGCGCGGGTGGGCGCGGTGAACCAGCCGCCTGCTCCCCGGACCGGCGCCAAGCCCCGGATCTGGAACATCCCGGCGGACGGCACGATGACGGTCCCCGTGCTCTCCGACTGGCGTGACAACCACGACGGCGACGCCATCTCGCTGGTCTCCGCCGTTCCCGAGTCCGGTGCCGACCAGGGCGCCACCGCGGCGACCACCGCCGCCGGCGCGGTCAGGTTCCGGGCGCCGGCCGACCCGGGCCTGGTCCGGGTGCGGTACGCCGCCACCGACGGTCTGTCCGCCCCCGTCGAGAGGACGCTGACGTTCCGCGTCGAGAGCCGTGACGGCGACACGTCGTACCCCGCCGTCGCGGAGCCCGACGTCATCGCCGGTCAGGTCGGCAAGCCGATCACCCTCAAGCCCCTGCTCAACGACCTGCCCGGTTCGGACCCCTTCGACCCCCAGGCCGCGCTCGGGCTGGCGGGGCGGGTCGCGCAACCGGGCGGGGCACACGTGACGACCGACCTCGACAAGGGCACGATCACGCTCGAGAGCCCGACCGCGCACACCTACTTCCTCGACTACCAGGCGTCCTACGGCAACGCCAAGGCCACCAACGGCCGGATCCGGGTCGACGTCAAGGCCCCCGCTCGCAGTCCGCAGGATCCGGTCGCGATGCCCGACCAGGTCACCCTGCACGGTCAGGACCCCTCGCTGGTCGACGTGCTCGCCAACGACTCCGACCCCGCCGGCGGCCTGCTCGAGGTCCAGAACGTCTCCGCGGACGACCCGACCCAGCTCGACGTGGGCGTCGTCGACGGCCGGTGGCTGCGGGTCTCGGCCCCACGCGGCGCCCTGACCCCCAACCCGCAGGTCGTGAGCTACCAGATCAGCGACGGCGAGCACTCCGGCGTGACCGGGCAGGTCGTGGTCAACCAACGGCCCGCGCCGGCGGACGACACCCCGGTGACCGGTGACGACGAGGTCACCGTCCGGGCCGGCAACGCGGTCGCCGTGCCCGTGCTCGACAACGACTTCAGCCCCTCCGGCGACCAGCTCGAGCTGGTACGCACCGTCGAGGGGCAGCGGCCAGGCCAGCTCGAGGTGAGTCACGACGGTGGACAGGGCCCGGTCGGCTCGGCCTACGTCGTGGGGCGGCAGGTGCGCTACGTCGCACCGGCCGAGGTGTCGGAGTCGCAGGACGTGCAGGTCCGCTACGTCGCGCTGAACGCGTCCGGCGCAACAGCGCCCGGCATCCTCGACGTGACCGTGATCCCGCGGCAGAAGGGCAACGACCCGCCGAGCCCGCCGCCGCTGGAGGGCCGGGTCGTCTCGGGCGACGTGGTGAAGCTGCGGCTGCCCGGCTCCGGCGTCGACCCGGAGGGCGACGCGGTCACCATCCTCGGTCTCGACAGCGCCCCGGCACTCGGCCGGATCCTCAAGATCGGCGCCAACTCGATCGACTACCAGGCCTACCCCGGCAGCGTGGGCACAGACGAGTTCAGCTACCGCCTGACCGACTCGCTCGGTGCGACCGCGACCGGCACGGCCCGGGTCGTGGTCGCGCCGCCGGGCACCCCGCAGGCGCCGCTCGCGGTGGCCGACGCGATCACGGTGGCCCCCGGACGTACCGCGTCGGTCAACGTGCTGGCCAACGACCTGGTGTCCTCCGGCGACCGGGTGACCGTGAGCCTGGTCGACCCCCCGACCGGGGTGAGCCTGGCCGGGCCGACCGGCCCGCTGCGGATCCCGGCGCCGCGGACCGCCGACGGCCGCAACGAGGTGGTCGTCTACCGGATCACCAACGGCCTCGACGTCTCGCAGTCGACGGTCACGCTGTCCACCGTCGACGGCTTCGACAACCCGCCGGTGGTGCTCGACGCGTTCGGTGCCACCGGCAACGGCGACACCGTCACCACCGACGTGCTGGCGACGGCGTACGACCCCGACGGGCCGGCCACCGACCTGAAGATCAGCAAGGTCCTCGCGCCGCGCGGCGTGAAGGCGCAGGTGGTCGGCGGCTCGAAGATCAGGGTCTCGCGTGGGGACGACCCCGCCGTGGTGCCGTTCGTCGTGACCGACGCGGAGGGGGCCGCGACGACAGGCAACCTCTACGTGCCCGCGGCCACGGGGGGCCTGCCCTTCGTGAAGCCGGGCGCACTGGTCCGGATCAAGCCCGACGGCTCTTTCAGCGGCCGGCTCTCGGACTTCGTGGTCAACCCGTCGGGCGGCCCGGTCCGGTTCACCGCCGCCAACCGGGTCTGGACGTCGCCGCGACCCGGCGTGGACGTGGTGACCACCGGCAAGGACACCTTCCGCGTCGACGCCGGCCGGAGGTACGCCGGCCCCGGGGCGATGGTCTTCGAGGTCAGCACCGCCACGAGCGCGAACGCACCGAAGGGCGGCCACGCCCGGTCGGTCGTCCTGACCGTGCCCGTGCAGGTCGGCGAGGACAAGCCGATCCTGCGCTGCCCGAGCAGCAGCCTGACCGTGCCGCAGAGCCAGGCGATCACCGTCGACATCCTGGCGATGTGTCACGTCTGGACGATCGACCCGGCCCAGCAGGCGCGACTGACGTACGACGCCTCGTGGGAGGGCGGTGCGAAGGGCCTCGACCTGGGCCAGGTGACCGGCTCGAAGGTGGAGATCCGGGCTGCCGGAGACGCCGTACCCGGCAGCACGGCCGTCCTCGACGTCTCGGCGTCGGGCAGCGACCAGGGCCAGATCCGGATCCGGGTGGCCAGGTCGGCGCCGCCGCGGCTGACCCCGATCAAGGTCTCCGACCTGCGCTTCGGGGAGACCCGCACCCTCGATTTGACGAAGTACCTCGTCCCGGGGGTGCGCAACCCGCAGCCCACGGTGCTCTCCGCCACCGAGACCAGCGGGGTGCCCGTGCGGATCACCGCGCAGGGCACCACGGTCTCGCTGCGGGCGCTGCAGCACGTGCACGGGCAGGCGACGTTCCGGATCGTGATGTCCGACGCCGGGCCCGACGCCGGCCCGGAACGGCGGGTGCAGGGGGTGCTGTCGCTCGACATCCTCGACGTGCCCGGCCGGCCGGGGCGGCCGCTGCCCGACGGCGTGACCCACGACTCCAAGGTGCCGATGAGCTGGTCACCCGCCGTCGCCAACGGCGCGCCCGTCGCCGGCTACGAGGTCCGCGACGACCACGGGAAGGTCTCGGCGTGCGGCTCGACCGCCTGCACGGTGACCGGCCTCCACAACGGCACGACGTACCGCTTCTCGGTGCGCGCCCGCAACGCCGTCGGCTGGGGTGCGTGGAGCGACTGGTCGCGCCCGGCCACCCCCGATGCCGCGGCCGGCCAGGTGAGCGCGGTCAAGATGACCGAGCAGGGCGACCACTTCATCTCGCTGTCCTGGCGCAGGCCCCCGGTGCAGGGCACGCAGGTGACGACGTACAAGGTCACCTGGACCGGCGCCGGCCGCTCGATCCGGGTGACCGGTGAGCACGCGACCGTCACCGGGCTCGACAACGACACCCGCTACCGGTTCACGATCGTGCCCTTCAACGGCTTCGGGGCCGGGGCCCGCTACGTCTCCCCGTGGTTCCAGCCGATGGGGACCCCCGACCCGCCCGGGAAGCCGGAGGTGCGCGACGTGCCGCAGGACGGCGGCACCGCCCAGGTTGTCGTGTCCTGGCCGGCCGTGAACCCCAACGGGCCCGCCCAGGTGCACTACGACGTCTACCGCGACGCCACCCCGGTCTGCCAGGGCCTCACGGCGCTGAGCTGCACCGACCAGGGCATGCCCTACGACGGCACCACCTACACCTACACCGTGACGGCAACGAACAAGAACGGCACCGGAGTGACGTCGGCCCACAGCGTCGGTACGACGTACCAGTCCGTCGGTTCACCGGCCACGTGGAGCAACGACTGGGACGCCCAGGCCACCGGCAACGACCAGGAGATGCAGGTCAGCTACACCGTGCCGACCTCGAGGGGCGGCCAGTCCAAGGTCGACATCCTGGTGGACGGCAACGTGAACCAGTCCTTCGAGGAGACCGGCTCCCAGATCCACCGGATCTCGGTGGCCGACGACGACCATGCGTTCACGATCTCGCTGCGGGTCTGCAACGAGTTCGGCCGCTGCTCGACGACGGCCGGCTCCCGGAGCGTGCAGGCCTACGGGCCGCTGCGCGACACCCTGATCACCGGCTTCACCCCGGTGCCCAACGGCCCGAACGTGAGCTACCAGATCACCGGCGACACCAACGGCCGCCCGGCCGACCTGGTGATCGTCCACGGCGACGGCACCCCCCAGACGTGGCACCTGCCGGCCGGGCCGTTCTCGGTGACCGCCGACCAGGTCGAGCTCGGCTACGACAACACCGAGCAGGCCCGGGTGACCCTGAGCGACCCGCAGGGAGGGCGCGGCACCGGCAGCGCCCGGGTGCAGGGACAGGCGGGCTCGCCTCCGCAGGCGCACGTGACCATCGCGCGCGGCACGATGTGCAACGACACCTTTGGCTCGGGCCAGCCCTCCTGCCAGCAGCACGGCAACGACCCACGCTGCGCCGACCCCAGCTGCGGGCACGTCCAGTTCTCCCTCGACTCGTTCGTCGACGACCACGGCGCACCGACCCAGGCGACCTGCACCCTCTCGGCGCCGGACGGCGTGTTCTGGGGATGGCTGGGGCACGTCTGGACGGTGGGCAACGGCGTCAGCGAGTTCCCGGACGGCTACTACGGCTCACCGGGCAACACGGTGACCGTCACCTGCACGGACAACACCGGCCGTCAGGGCCAGAGCGCGACCGACACCTACCAGTGGCCCAACTAACCGACGAGGAACAACCGACGTGACGATCTCCGAACAGCAGGCCGAGTGGTTCGCCAAGACGTTCGACGAGCTGACCACCAACATGGAGCAGGCGGTGCTCGGCAAGCGGCACGTCGTACGCCTGGCCCTGACCTGCCTGCTCTCCGAGGGCCACATGCTGCTGGAGGACTTCCCCGGCACCGGCAAGACGATGCTGGCCCGGGCGCTGGCCAACACCGTGCACGGCAGCAACGCGCGGATCCAGTTCACCCCCGACCTGCTGCCCAGCGACGTCGTCGGGGTCACCGTGTACGACCAGCACAAGGGGAGCTTCGAGTTCCATCCCGGACCGATCTTCCACACCATCGTGCTCGCCGACGAGATCAACCGGGCCTCACCGAAGACCCAGTCCGCGCTGCTGGAGGTGATGGAGGAGAACCGCGTCACCATCGACGGCGTGCCGCACTCGGTGGGCCGGCCGTTCCTGGTGATCGCGACCCAGAACCCGATCGAGCAGGCCGGCACCTACCGGCTGCCCGAGGCGCAGCTGGACCGCTTCCTGATGAAGACCGCGATGGGCTACCCCGACCGCGCGGCGACGATCGAGCTGCTGGTCAACGCCAAGGTGCGCGACCGTGCGGCCCTGGTCTCGCCGGTGATCACGGCGCAGACCATCGCCCAGATGAGTGGCCTGGCCGACGACGTCTACGTCGACCCCGCGGTCATCTCCTACGTCGCCGAGCTGGCCGAGGAGTCACGGCGGCAGCCGCACGTGCGGCTGGGCCTGTCGGCGCGCGGTTGCCTGGCGCTGATCAGGGTCGCCAAGACCTGGGCGGCCGCCGACGGTCGCAACCACGTGCTGCCCGACGACGTGAAGGCCCTGGCCGAGCCGGTGCTGTGCCATCGGCTGCTCCTCGACGCCGAGGCACAGTTCAGTGGGGTCAGCGTGCAGGACGTCATCGGCCGGCTGCTCGACTCCGTCTCGCCCCCGACCGACCGGGTGGAGTGAGACCGACATGAGCCGGACCGACCGCTTGCGCGCGCTCCTGGGGGTGGTCAACCCACTGGGCTGGGTCGTGCTCGGCCTCGGTCTGGTCCTGGCTGTGGTCGCCGCGGCGGCCCAGTGGCGCGAGGTTGCCGTGGTGTCGGCGGCCTGCCTCCTGCTGGTCGTCCTCGCCCTGCCGTTCCTGGTCGGCCGCACATCGGTGCGCGTCGACCTCCGGCTCCAACCCGAGCGGGTCACGGCGGGAGAGTCGGTCGCGGCGAGCATCACGGTGACCAACCTCGCTCCGCGGCGGATGCTCCCGACGGTGCTGGAGGTGCCGGTCGGGCCGGTGCTGCACCGGTACGCCGTACCCGCGCTCGGCGCGGCCGGCCGCCGGGGCGACTCAAGCGAGGAGAACCTCACCATCCGCACCGAGCGGCGCGGGGTGATCCCGGTCGGCCCGGTGGTGACCAGGCGGGGCGACCCGCTCGGGCTGTGCTCGATCGACGTCCGGTGGACCGGCGCGACCGAGATCATGGTGCGGCCGCCGATGGTCGGCCTCGAGGCGTTGGGTGCCGGGCTGCTGCGCGACCTCGAGGGGGTCGCCACCGACGCCCTCTCGCAGAGTGACCTGGCCTTCCACGCGCTGCGCGAGTACGCACCCGGCGACGACCTGCGACACGTGCACTGGCGGTCCTCGGCCAAGGCGATGGCGGCCGGGGGTGACACCGCGCTGCTGGTGCGGCAGTACCTCGACACCCGGCGCAGCCATGCCACCGTGGTCGTCGATGACGCACCGGAGTCCTGGGCCGGGCCCGACGACTTCGAGACCGCCATGTCGGTGGCGGCCTCGATCATCCGGCGCTCGATCCTCGACGAGTTCGACGTCTCCTTCGTCTGTGGCCGCCGGGCGGCGAGGGGGGTCAGCGGCCACCTGGCGCTCGACGCGCTGTGCCGTGCCGAGACCGGTGACGTAGGCCTGGTGCAGGCGGCCCAGCGGGCGGCCCTGGCGGCGCCCGACACCAGCGTGCTGTTCCTCCTGAGCGGCGCCGAGGCGCCGTTCCGCGACCTGCAGCGCGCGGCCGCGGCGTTCCCTCCCGAGGTACGCCGGTTCGCGCTGGTGGTCGACCCGTCGGCCAGCCCGACGGTCACCGAGGCCGCCGGGCTGCCGGTGCTGCGGCTGGCCGCCAAGGAGGACGCCCCCGCGTTGCTCCAGTGGAGCGTGAGATGACCCCGTCCTCGCATGCGGCCGCTCCGGACCGTCGTACCTGGGCTGACCCCGGCCTGCTCCTGGGACTGCTGCTGGTCACCCTGGCCGGGCTGGCTCCCACCTACCAGGGCTGGACGTTCCTCGCGGTCGGCCTCGCCGGCGCGGCCCTGGGCGTCGGCGCCGCCGTGCTCGCGAAGGCACTGCGCTGGCCATCGGTCACCGCCGTCCTGCTGACGCTCGGGCTCTACTACCTGCTGGGTGGCCTCCTCTGCGTCCACGGCGTCGGCGTCTCCGCGTTGCTGCCGGGCCCGGCCAGCGCCCGCCCGCTCACCCACGAGGCCGTGTTCGGCTGGAAGGACCTGCTCACCACCCTCCCGCCGCTCGACGCGGGCGGCCCGCTCCTGGTGCTGCCGTTCCTGCTGGGACTCGTCGGCGGCGTCGCCGGGATGCTGCTGGCTGGGGTGAACCGTGGCCGGGCCTGGCTGACCGCCGGGTTGCCGCTGCTCGCCCCGCTCGTACTGCTGGTCCTGGTGATCCTGCTCGGCGTGCACCGCCCGCAGTCGCTGTGGCTCCAGGGGGTCGCCTTCGCGGTGCTCGCGCTGGTCTGGCTGGTGCTCCGCTATGACCGCGTCGGCGGAACCGTGCGTGGCAGCGGCTCGCGCGTCCGGCGTACGGCGACCGGCGGGGTGCTGCTCGCGGCGGCCGCGCTGCTCGCGCTGCCGGTCGGCACCTGGGCCGCGGGCGGCGACTCCGGCCGTACCGTGCTGCGCACCTACGTCAGCCCGCCGTTCGACATCGGGCAGTACCCCTCGCCGCTGGCGTCGTTCCGCCGCTACGTCAAGGAGCCGGCCCGGCGGCGCGACCCGCAGAACCTCCACGACCAGACGCTGTTCACGATCACCGGCGTGCCGGCCGGCACCCGGATCCGGATCGCGACCCTCGACAGGTACGACGGCGTCATCTACGGCGCGTCCAACGGCTCCGAGCCCGGTCCGGTCGACGACACCTTCCAGCGGGTCTCGTCCACGATCGACGACCCAGTCGTCGGCACCGCCACTCACGGCACGGTCACGCTCGGCCCCGGCTACTCGGGGGTCTGGCTGCCGACCGTGGGGGCGCTCCAGGGGCTGCACTTCGAGTCCGGCGACGCCGGCGCCATGGCCGACTCGTTCCGCTACAACCTGGCGACCTCGACCGGGGTGGTGCCGACCGGTCTGGGGCCCGGCGACTCCTGGACCTACGACGCGGTGCTGCCCGACCAGCGGCTCACCCCGCGCGACGTGCCGGGTCGGCCGTTGGTCGACACCGCGGTGGACGGCGGCTTCATGGACACCCTCGCCGCCAAGTGGGCCCAGGGCGCGAGTGCGCCGATGCAGCAGCTGTTCGCGGTCGCCGCGCACCTGAAGAAGGACGGCAAGTTCTCCGACGGCGTCACCCGGGCCGAGCGGATCTACCACGCCGGGCACAACGAGTTCCGGCTCGCGGACGACCAGGGCGGCGTGAACTCGCGCGGCCTGGTCGGCGACGACGAGCAGTACGCCGCCTGGATGTCGATCCTGGCCAACCAGATCGGCGTGCCGGCGCGGGTCGTCTTCGGCGCCGTCGTGCCGTCGGGTGGCGCGGTCACCGGCGCGGAGGTGCATGCCTGGGTCGAGGTCCGGGTCGGCGACGGCTCGTGGCGGACCCTGCCGACGTCGGCGTTCATGGACCACGACAGGCCCGCCACCCTCCCGCCCCAATCGCAGCAGCAGATGACCGGCGCCGTCGTACCCCCGCCGCAGCCGATCCCGCCGCCGTCCTCGGCCGGCGACCAGTCCGACACCGACATGCGCGCCCAGAAGAGCAAGCACGCAGCGGTCACCCCGCAGCCCGCCACCCACCGGGTCGTGGCGTGGGTCGGCCGGGCCGTCGCCTACGTGGGGGTGCCGCTGCTCCTGGTCGCCGCCGTCGTGGGCGCGATCCTGGGTGCCAAGCTGCTGCGCCGCCGCCGCCGTCGTACGGCGCCCCGCATCTCCGCGCGCTTCGTCGGCGGCTGGCACGAGCTCGTGGACCACGCCCGCGACCTCGGCCAGCCGATCCCGGTCGGGATGGTCACCCGGCGCGAGCAGGCAGGGTCGTTCGCCACCGCCAGCAGCAGCGGGGCCGCTCCGGCCCTGGCCCGGACCGCCGACCGGCACGTCTTCGGACCGACGTCACCGGCGGCCGAGGCGGCCGAGGCGTACTGGCGCGCGGTCGATGCGGAGCGGCGGGCGATGAGTGCCTCGGTCGACCGCCGGCGCCGGATCCGAGCCGCGCTCGCCCTGCGCACCTTCCGCCGCTCCTGACCGGCCCCTCAGATGTGACGCGGGTTATCGCCGCGGAAGAGCCCGCGCAGCACCGCACCAGTGGCAACAGCACCGCTCCAGACGCGCTGGCCAGGGCATTCGGGAGCCGGCCACGCCATGGCTCAGGGCGTCTCGGTGGGGGTCTTCCGGGTCGTCGTGCGCGCCCGCCGTGTGGTCGACTTCGCGGTGGCGGACTTCGCCGGCGCCTTCGCGGCCGCCTTGGCCGGTGCGGGCTTGAGCCGCACCCGCGGTGCCTGGCCCTCGGCCTGCTTGACGTCGAGGTAGTCCTGGGCCCGGGCCAGCGTGCTCAGCTTGGAGTAGCCGTAGTTGCGCGGGTCGAACGACGCGTGGGTGTTGTTGAGGTAGTTGCCCATCGCGGACAGGCCCGCCCAACCGTCGTCCTGCGAGGTGGTCTCGACCGCCGAGGTGAGGATCCGGCGCAGGTCCGGCAGGGGTGGCTCGTCGGTCGCGTCGGGGTCGCCGTCGGGCCCGTCGTCCGCCTGGCCGAGCACCTCGAGGTAGATGAACCGGTCGCACGCGGCGACCAGTGAGGCCGGCGTACGACGTCGGCCCAGGCCGTAGACCGTCTTGCCGGACTCACGGATCCGGGTGGCCAGCCGGGTGAAGTCGGAGTCGCTGGAGACGATGGCGAAGGCATCGAGGTTGCCGGAGTAGAGCAGGTCCATGGCATCGATGATCAGGGCGGAGTCGGTGGAGTTCTTCCCGGTCGTGTAGGCGAACTGCTGGAGCGGCTGGATCGCGTGCCGGTGCAGCTCGTCCTTCCAGCGCACGAGGTTTTGCGTCGTCCAGTCGCCGTACGCGCGTTTCACGGTGGGGATGCCGTAGCGGGCGAGCTCCTCGAGGATCGCCGCAGCGTGGCTGGCGGAGGTGTTGTCGGCGTCGATGAGGACCGCCAGACGGGCCGTGACATGGTCGGGCACTCGGGCTCCTTCGGGTCACCCGTCACGCTAGCGGAGGCAGGACCACCCGCCGACGGGACATACTGCGTGAAGTACCCCCGTGGAACCCCGACGAAACGAGAAGCCCATGCCGTCCCTGTCCGAGCTGCTCCGGAGGATCGACGAGCTGGACGACGACGCCACGCTGTTCGCCGCCCGCCCGTGGAGCGCGGGCTCGGACGCGGCCTGCGCGGTCGAGGACCACGAGTCCAAGGAAGCCGTCGAGGCGGGGATGAGCTACCTGCTGGAGGTGTCGATGGCCAAGGAGGTCGTGGAGACCTGGGGCGCCTGGCACGGAGGCCGTACGCCGTCCACGACGGAGGCCGTCCGGGCCGTGATCTACTACGCGGAGCACGAGACCTACCCGCCCGGCTGAGCGTGGCCGCAGCGTCTGCGGCAGGGCCGACTCCGATTAGGGGTTGCGACCACCTGCGTCATAAACTTGCGTGTCGGCCCAACTTGGGTCTGCTTCGCGGTGCCTCGCGGCTGCCCGGACCACCTCACGACCAGCGCTTGCTGGGGCGTGTGCGCGCCCGGGAAGAGGCCCCTGCGAGCGGCGTCAAGAGGTCCACCGGCTCACCTGTGAGGCGGAGGTTCCCGGGTCGACGGCACGACGAACTGACCAACAGAGATTCAACCGAAGTGGGGATATGCCGAAAAAAGAAGGTGTGATCGAGATCGAGGGCACCGTCGTCGAAGCTCTCCCGAACGCCATGTTCCGGGTCG
>JAWWPM010000106.1:0-8212 GCA_033854915.1 Nocardioidaceae bacterium | reverse complement strand
GGGCTGCAGCGCCGGCTCGGCTCGACCAGCCGGGCGCCACGGTGGGCGATCGCCTTCAAGTATCCGCCCGAGGAGGTCAACGCCCGGCTGCTGTCCATCGAGGTCAACACCGGGCGTACCGGCCGGGTGACGCCGTTCGGGGTGATGGAGCCGACCAAGGTGGCCGGCTCGACCGTTGAGCGGGCCACCCTGCACAACGCCCACGAGGTCGCCCGCAAGGACGTCCGGCCCGGCGACACGGTGGTGCTGCGCAAGGCCGGCGACGTGATCCCCGAGATCGTCGGGCCGGTGCTGGCGCTTCGTCCCGACGGGCTGGCGCCCTGGGTGATGCCGACCGAGTGCCCGTCGTGCGGCACCACGCTCGCCCAGCAGAAGGAGGGCGACAAGGACCTCCGCTGCCCCAACACCCGCGCGTGTCCGGCCCAGCTGCTGGACCGGGTCTACCACGTCGCCAGCAGGGGGGCCTTCGACATCGAGGGGCTTGGCTCCGAAGCGGCGCACGCCCTGCTCGATGCCGGTGTCATCACCAACGAGGGCGACGTCTTCGACCTCGACCGCGACAAGCTGCTGAAGACCGACCTGTTCACCCGCGCCTCGAAGAAGGGCGAGGACGGGCTCCAGCTCAGCGCCAACGGCGCCGGCCTGCTCGCCAACCTCGGGGAGCGCAAGCAGATCCCGCTCTGGCGGGTGCTGGTGGCCCTCTCGATCCGGCACGTCGGGCCGACCGCTGCCCGGGCCCTGGCCACGGAGTTCGGCTCGATGGCGGCGATCCGGGCGGCCAGCGAGTCCGAGCTCGCCGCCGCGGAGGGCGTCGGGCCCACCATCGCCGAGGCCGTCATCGAGTGGTTCAAGGTCGACTGGCACGCCGACATCGTCGAGAAGTGGGCCGCGGCCGGGGTCGCGATGGCCGACGAGCGCGACGAGTCTGTCGTGCGCACCCTCGAGGGGCTGACGGTGGTGGTGACCGGCTCGCTGGTCGACTTCTCCCGCGACTCCGCCAAGGAGGCGATCGTCTCCCGCGGCGGCAAGGCGGCCGGCTCGGTGTCGAAGAAGACCGACTTCGTTGTGGTCGGCGACAACGCCGGCACCAAGGCCGACAAGGCCGAGCAGCTCGGTGTCCCCGTGCTCGACGAGGGCGGCTTCAAGGTGCTGCTCGAGCACGGTCCATCCGGGTTGTAGCGCACGTCTGACCCGGTCTGGCCCGATACGACACGTGGGTCGACCGTTCTCACCGGCCTGGTCCGGGAAGGTCGTCGGCGCGACTCAGGTCCTCGAGGATGGCCGGCCAGCCGGTGAGCAGGCTGCCGAGGTGACCGACGCCCGGCAGCTCGTGCAGGGTCGCTCGGGGCAGGGTGCGGCGGAGCCAGCGGCCGTTGCGCGCGGGCGCGTTGGCGTCGTGCTCGCCGTACCAGAGGGAGACCGGGCAGGCGACGTCCTCGACCCGGAACTCCCACGGCCGGAACACCAGCGCAGCGTCGGCGAGGTACCCCGCCGGTTCGCCGACCGCCTCGCGGGCGGCGGCGGCGAGGTCGGCGGCGGGGTCGTCCTGGAGGAGGAACCGGTCGTCCTCGGGCAGGAACGACACCCATCGCCGAGCCAGGGCGCCGTCGTCGTTGTCGTCGGGGTCGACCCGCGCGCGGTAGGCCAGGAAGTCCGGCGTGACCAGCGCCAGGTTGTCGGCGACGGAGCCCGCCGCGAGCCGGACGAAGAACCGCTGCCCGTCGGCGTCGAGGTCGTCACGCGGCCAGGGTGGGTCGAGACGTGGTGACTCGCCCGGGGTCGCGACGACGGCCGCCCGCAACACCCGGTCGGGGTGGGCGGCGGCGCAGGCCAGTGCGTACATGCCGCCGACGGACATGCCGAGCACCGCGAACGAGGTGATCCCGAGGTGTTCGGCGAGGTCCACGGTGTCCTGGACGGCGTGCCGGCAGGAGGTCTCGACAACCGTGGAGCCACCGTAGCCGGGGCGGTTGGCCGCGAGCAGTCGGACGCCCGCCTGCCGGGCGGCAGCCTGACCGCTCCAGGAAGCGCGACGCGTGTCGGGTGTGCCGTGGAAGAACAGCACCGGCAGCCCGTCCGGGGCGCCGCAGTCGGAGAACTCGACGGTGCAGCCGTCGGGCAGCGTGGTCAGCGCCATCCGGCCACCCTAGGAGCCCGGCAGCGGGGTTCGGGCTAGGCGCTCGGAGCTGCCGTCAGCTCCTCCTCGTCGGTGGCCGGCGGAGGCAGTCGACGGAGTACGACGGCCACACGGCCGGCCAGGCAGAGGGTCGCCACGATGAGGCCGCCCCCGACGAGGTTGTGGCCCGCCGAGAGTGTCAGCACCCCGAGCAGGAAGCAGATCGCGGCGATCACGATCTGCCCGGGGGTGGTGCCGAAGAACCGGATGCTCGCGTTCGCCGCCAGCTGGGCCGGGGGCATCCGGTGGAAGGACTCGGCCCGGTCGGGCAGCGGCACGCGCAGGTCGTCGGGGAGCCAGTCGTCGAGCCGGGCGGTGAGGTCCTGGCCGCCGCGCCACTCCGAGGGCTCCATCCAGAGGGTCGAGCCGTCGCGACAGATCAGCTGGCGGGTGCCGTCACGCCACGCGAACACCGAGACGATCTCGGGCACCCGCATGGCCTGGGCGGAGGTGCCGTCGACCCGTTCGATGGTCTCACTGTCGATGGCGAAGGTCGCATGCTCGGCCGGCCAGTCGACATGACGGTGGCGGGGAACGACCCCGACCGGCTCGCGGTCGGGGAAGCTCACCGGTTGCAGCGGGTCGCGGCGGCGGATCGGGTGCTCGGGGGCGCCGAGCAGCAGCGAGTCGCGGAACTCCCGGGCCGCGGCGTCGACCGCCCTCGGGTCGGTCGTCCGCACCTCCTCGACCATCTCCTCGACGCTCTGCGGCACCCGGTCGCTGAGCACGGCCAGAGCGGACCGATGGGCGACGAGGAAGGCCACATGGGGGTGTTCGAGCTCCTTCAGGCGCGTGTCGACGGCCTCCTGGAGCCAGGCACGGGGCACGCCGTCGCGACCGAGGCGTTCGGCGATCTCGATGCCGGCCTCGACCGTCTTGCTGACGTCGTCGCGTTGGGCGGCGCTCCCGGCACCGACCACGCAGTGCTGGTCGTCGACGTCCACGAGGCGCGCCCAGGGCGCGTCGACGCCACCGGTGTGCTCGCGCATCCCGTCGTGGACGGCGCGTTCGAGGATGCCGGGCAGGAAGGACGACGCGTGGGTACGGCGTACGACGCCGGTGAGCGTGAGCCACGCGTCGTCGACGTAGGTCGCGGGCAGGTGCCGGTCGACCGGCACGGCGGTGGCCGGTTGCTGGTACTCACCCGGGGGCAGCGGCAGCGCCAGGGTCGCCGGCGGTGGACCGTCGAGGACCAGCACGACGTTGGAGCGGTTGAAGACCCGCTGCGACCGCGCGGTCAGCAGCTCGGGGGTGGCCCGCAGGGCACCCACCTCGTCGTAGCTCGCGACGCCCGCCCCGGACGCGCCGTACCGCCAGGTCAGCGAGGCGAGCAGCGGGTCGACGCGCCGCTGCGCCTCGGCCTGCAGCACACCGCGTTCGCGGGCCAGCAGCTGCAGGTCGGGCTCCTCGAGCCACCGCGACAGAGCCAGCAGGTGGTCGGCCACGACCTCGGGCGTGCCGATCGCGGTGAACCGGGTGAGCAGCATGCCCACCGAGCCCTGGATCGGGCTCCGCAGCGTCTCGCGGTCGAGCAGGGCGAGGTGCTCGAGCAGGTGCAGCCAACCGGCTTCCGGGAGGGGCTCATCGGCGAGCCCGTGCCGGAAGTGCAGGTGTGCTGCCGAGAGCGGGCGTCCCAGATCGGCCCAGAAGCACAGGACGCCATCGATCTCGGTCTCGTGAACGGTGACCATGACCCCCACCATCGTAGAGAGGTACGACGCTCCGTGGCGGGAAAATGGCCAAGCCGGTGCTCAGGACTCGTAGACGCGGCCCGTGTAGCGGATGAGGCCGTCGCCGGTCGCCTTCGGCACCGTGCTCGTCCGGCAGCCGCCGGTGGCGGCGTCGCAGACCTTCAGCTGGTCGCCGTGCACGCTGAACAGGTCGTCCTGCGGGGTCCAGCCCACGTCGAACGGTGAGACGTCGACGGAGACGTGCGTGCCGGCGTCCACGTCGTACACCAAGGTGGAAGGGGCCTGAGACTGCGACTGGGGGTCGACTGGCCCTTCCGTCGCCACCATCGCGAACCGGCCGTCGGGAGAGAGCGTCACCCGGTCGAACTTCGAGATCGGGATGTCGAGCACGTCGGCCCCGGTCGCAGCATCCACGATGTTCGCCGTGGCAACGTTCGCGCCTTGGCCGTCGACCACGACGGTGCGCCCGCCGGACACGTCGGGAAGCTGGCTGCCCGGAAGTACGGCGGTCGTGGTGGCCTCGCCGGTGTGCCAGTTCACGACCGAGGTCTGGTGGTCCATGCCGACGTAGACGCGGTCACCGGACAGGGCCACCGGCGGTGCCGACCACCCGCCCCAGGTGAAGTCGCCCGGGACGTCGACCGTGGCGACGTCGCGGTCGGTGGTGACGTCGTGCACGACCACCTGGATCTTGCCGTCGGTGTTCGTCGCCCAGGCGAGGTAGGGCTGCGCCGGGTCGGTCGAGGGGACGACCTCGCCGAGCGTGACGCCCAGCTCGGTGGCGGTGCCGTCTGGGGTCACGAGCTCGAAGTGGAACGGCGCGCCACCGTCGGACGAGCCGTCCTTGTTGGTGCGGACCAGGATCCCGGCCGAGGTGTAGTAGAGCGTCTGGGCGACCTCGGGCATCTGGACGGCGTGCGCGGCGGCGCCGAGGTAGACCGTGTCGTCGACGCCCCAGGCGAAGGGGCCGGTCGGCGCCGCAGCGGCGCGGGCGACCGTCTTCTCGTCGCGGTCGTGCAGCACGGCCGCTCCTCCGGCGCCCGCCACAACGAGCGCGAGGGCGGCACCCGACGCCCAGATCGTGCGGGTACGACGGTGGCGCAGGCGGCGGCCGGCGCCGAGGATCTCGGTGGTGGGAGCTGGCGGGACGTCGAGGGTCTCGGCCTCACCGTGCAGGAGGGTCATCAGGCGTTCAGTCATGGCGTGCTCCGGACTCGAGTGGGATGACGGCCTCGCCCAGGAGGCCCCGCAGGTGGGCGAGGGCGTCCGAGGTCTGGCTCTTGACCGTGCCTTCGGAGCACTGGAGGGCGTGCGCGGTCTCGGCGACCGACAGGTCCTCGTAGAAGCGCAGCACCACGACCGCTCGCTGGCGGGGCGCCAGCCGGGCGAGGGCGGCGGCCATGTCGGGGCGGAGGGTGGGGTCCTCGTCGTACGACCCGGTCTCGACCGTCTCCGTCGGCCGTTCGGCCCGCCAACCCCGCTTGCGGAACCAGCTGGAGGCCGTGTTGACCAGGGTGGTGCGCGCGTAGGCGCGGGCCGCCTCGATCTCCCGGACCTTGCCCCACGAGGCGTAGGTCTTGGCCAGCGCGGTCTGCACGAGGTCCTCCGCCAGCTCGCGGTCGCCGATCAGGAGGTACGCCGTGCGGTACAGGGAGGGCCACGAGGCGACGACGAGCTCGGTGAACTCGTCGTCGGACGGTGGTCGTGCCATGGAGCCTCCCGAGCTCGAGGGTGCGTGCATCCCTACAGATGCGGCGACGGACCGATTGGTTGGGTGCCCACCTGCGCTCCCTAGGATGAGGCCATGCCCGAGATCTCACGTGACGAGGTCGCCCACCTGGCCGACCTCGCACGCATCGACCTCTCCGACGACGAGCTCGACCACCTCGCTCCACAACTGAGCGTGATCCTCGAGTCGGTCGCCTCGATCACCGGTGTCGCCGGCGACGACGTACCCCCGACCTCGCACGCGCTGCCGCTGACCAACGTCTTCCGCGACGACGTCGTGCGTCCCGGCTTGACCGCCGAGGAGGCGCTCAGCGGCGCCCCGGCCGTCGAGCAGCAGCGCTTCCGGGTGCCCCGGATCCTCGGGGACGAGCAGTGAGCGCGCCCGAGACCCGCACCGCCAGCGAGCTCGCCGACGCGCTGGCCGCGGGTGAGCTGACCAGTGTCGCGCTGACCCAGGCGCACCTCGACCGGATCGCCGACGTCGATGGTGCGGTCCATGCCTTCTTGCAGGTCGACGCCGATGGGGCGCTGCGCGACGCGGCCGCCGCCGACGAGCGGCGTGCCGCCGGCTCACCGGCGAGCGCGCTGGACGGCGTACCGATCGCGGTCAAGGACGTCCTCGCGACCCGCGGCCTGCCCACCACCTGCGGCTCGAGGATCCTCGAGGGCTGGGTGCCGCCGTACGACGCGACCGTGGTCGCGCGACTGCGCGCCGCCGGCCTGCCGATCCTCGGCAAGACCAACATGGACGAGTTCGCGATGGGCTCCTCGACCGAGCACAGCGCCTACGGACCGACCCACAACCCCTGGGACCTCACCCGCATCCCCGGTGGCTCCGGCGGCGGCAGCGCGGCCGCGGTCGCGGCCTACGAAGCGCCGCTCGCGATCGGCACCGACACCGGAGGGTCGATCCGGCAGCCGGGCGCCGTCACGGGCACGGTCGGGGTGAAGCCGACCTACGGTGGGGTCTCGCGCTACGGGCTCGTTGCCCTCGCCAACTCGCTCGACCAGGCCGGCCCGGTCACCCGTACCGTCCTCGACGCCGCCCTGCTCCACGAGATCATCGGCGGCCACGACCCGCTCGACTCCACCAGCATCGAGCAGCCGATCACCGGGCTGGTCGACGCCGCCCGTCGCGGCTCCGAGGGCGACCTCACCGGGGTCCGGATCGGGGTGGTCACCGAGCTCGGCGGCGAGGGCTACCAGGCCGGTGTCCTGGCGCGCTTCGGTGAGTCTGTCGAGCTGATGACCGAGGCCGGGGCCGAGGTCGTCGAGGTCTCCTGCCCGCACTTCGTACACGCCCTGGCGACCTACTACCTGATCCTGCCCGCCGAGGCGTCGTCCAACCTGGCTCGCTTCGACGCGATGCGCTACGGCCTGCGGGTCACGCCCGACGGGTCACCGTCCGCCGAGGACGTCATGCGGGTGACCCGCGAGGCCGGCTTCGGCGACGAGGTGAAGCGCCGGATCATCCTGGGCACCTACGCCCTGTCCAGCGGCTACTACGACGCCTACTACGGCCAGGCCCAGAAGGTCCGCACCCTGATCGCGGGCGACTTCGACGCTGCCTTCGAGCGGGCCGACGTCCTGGTCAGCCCGACCGCGCCGACCACGGCGTTCAAGCTGGGGGAGAAGGTCGACGACCCGCTGGCGATGTACCTCAACGACCTCGCGACGATCCCGGCCAACCTCTCCGGCGTACCCGGCATCTCGGTGCCGAGCGGCCTCGCCGACGAGGACGGCCTGCCCACCGGCGTACAGATCCTGGCCCCGGCCCTGGCCGACGAGCGCGTCTACCGGGTCGGTGCCGCGCTCGAAGCGCTGCTCGCCCGGCAGTGGGGCGGTCGCCTCCTCGACCAGGCGCCTGCGCTGGAAGGAGCCCGCTGATGAGCGACACACTGATGCCCTACGACGACGTGATCGCACAGTTCGACCCGGCGCTGGGCCTCGAGGTCCACGTGGAGCTCAACACCGCGACCAAGATGTTCTGCGGCTGCCCGACGGAGTTCGGCGCCGAGCCCAACACCCAGACCTGCCCGACCTGTCTGGGCCTGCCGGGCTCGATGCCGGCGGTGAACGCCAAGGCCGTGGAGTCCGCGATCCGGATCGGCCTCGCCCTCAACTGCGAGATCGCCGAGTGGTGCCGCTTCGCCCGGAAGAACTACTTCTACCCGGACATGCCGAAGAACTTCCAGACCAGCCAGTACGACGAGCCGATCGCGTTCGAGGGCTACATGGACGTGGAGGTGGAAGGCGAGACCTACCGGGTCGAGATCGAGCGCGCCCACATGGAGGAGGACACCGGCAAGTCGCTCCACGTCGGCGGCAGCACCGGCCGGATCCACGGGGCCGACTACTCCCTCGTGGACTACAACCGGGCCGGCATCCCCCTGATCGAGATCGTCACCAAGCCGGTGCTCGGTACCGGCCCGAAGGCGCCGGAGGTGGCGCGCGCCTACGTCGGTCAGCTGCGCGAGCTGCTGCTCGGCCTCGGCGTGAGCGACGTCCGGATGGAGCAGGGTTCGCTGCGCTGCGACGTCAACCTGTCCCTGGCGCCGACCGGATCGACCACGCTCGGCACCCGCACCGAGACCAAGAACGTCAACTCGCTGCGCTC
>JAWWPM010000105.1:0-4968 GCA_033854915.1 Nocardioidaceae bacterium | reverse complement strand
GGAGGTCATCGCCAGCGCCACTGCGATGGAGTACGGCGACAGCGCGAGGTTGTCCGCCGGTGATCCGAGGTGGCCCCACAGGTCGCAGGCGAACGCGCCCATCGCCGAGACGACGTCCGGGATCGCGACCGGGTCGCCGGCACTGCGTGCGACGTCCGCGCTGACCAGTCGCAGCCCCGACGTGGCGACTCCCGTTGGGGACGTAGCGGTGTCGTGGGCGCCACACGCCGCGAGCAGGGGCGAGGTGGCCAGGGAAGCCAGGCCGAGCAGGCGCAGCGAGTCGCGTCGGGTGAGCATGGGGATCCGACGGCCCGCGCGGCCGACCGGTTCCCCTCAGCCCATGGATGCGGCCGGTTGGGCCTGGGCCAGGGAGCGCCAGCCGTTGCAGTCGCAGCGGTCCGAGCACGGTAGGAACGTGTGCGTGGGGTGCCGGCACCACGGGCACGGCATCTCGTGCGAGAGGTGAGACGTGGTCTCGGCCACGGTGTCCCACATGGTGCCTCCTCGGTGGTGTCGTCCTCAGGAGGCGACCCGGAGGTCGTCAGATACAGGGCCCACCGCGCAACGACCGGCGATCGAACCGATCGGGGGATGCGTCCGTACTTCTGGCCGGAGGGGCGTGCACGACGTGCCCGGTGTTCGACGACAGAGGAGAAGGGTTCGTGGGAGAGAAGGCAGACGCCAACGTCAGGAGCGGCGTTGCGCCGTTCCTGGAGCAGGGCGAGACCGTCGAGACGACGTTGTTCGCGCAACCACGTGGTCACTCACAGGCGATGGCGGGCGGCGTGGCCGGCATGGTCGGCGGCAAGCGCGCCGGCAACGCCCGGCGCGACGCGGAGGCGGCCGGCATCAGCCTGGCGGGGACCATGGCACTGGTGCTGACGCCGACCCGGCTGCTGATGGTGGAGACCGGGAACGGCGGCAAGGTCAAGGGTCTGCTGGGCGCGTTCTCGCTGGCCGATGTGGGCTCGATGGAGGTCAGGCGGCTCGGGCTCGGTGGCTCGGTGGCGCTGACCGTTCTGGGTGCCCAGGTGCTCCTGGAGGCCCGCGTCGGGGCCGCCCGGGAGTTCGCGGACCACCTCGAGCAGACGAAGGCCGCCTGAGGGACTCAGTCGGTGCAGTGACGGCGTACGAAGTCGAGGATCTGGTCGGACAGCTCGGGTCGGCATACGACCAGGTCGGGCAGGGACACGTCGTCCTGGTTGTAGCGCAGCTCCGAGCCGTCCACCCGTGAGCAGAACAGGCCTGCCGAGCGGGCCACCGCCACGGGGGCCGCGTTGTCCCACTCGTACTGACCGCCGGCATGGACGTAGGCGTCCGTGACGTCACGGACCACCGAGATCACCTTGACGCCTGCCGAGCCCATGGGTACCAGCTCGGCATCCATCTCGACCGCCAGAGCCGCGACGAATGCCGGTGGCCGGGTCCGAGAGACCGCGATCCGCGGACGAGTGCTCGTCCGCGGCGGCACCACGGGTGGTTGACCGGTGTAGAAGGTCTCCCCCAGGGCGGGTTGGGCGACGGCGCCTGCCGTCAGCTCCCCGTCCTCCCAGAGGGCGACATGGACCGCCCAGTCGTCACGCGGGGGCTCGGAGAACTCACGCGTGCCGTCGAGCGGGTCGACGATCCAGACCCGATGCGAGCCGAGGCGCCGCTTGTCGTCGGCCCCCTCTTCGGAGAGCACGGCGTCAGCGGGCCGGTGTTGAGCCAGCAGGGCCACCAACAGCTCGTGGGCGGCCCGGTCTCCGGCATCCTTCAGCTCGCGGCCGACCAGACCGCCCTCTCGTACCTCGAGCAACCGCTGGCCGGCCGTCGAGGCCAGCCAGGCCGCCAGTGCATGGTCGTCGAGGACGAGAGGGCGATCGGAGTCGGTCACAGGACCGAACAGTAGCGCCCGGGGTCAGGAGCAGTCCGACGTGATGAGCGTCGGGTCTGCGTCCTTCGGCGTGCACTTGCACGGGTTGAAGTCCGGGAACGTGACCGTCTTGGTGAAGATCTGCCCGCCGAACTGGTAGGTGATCGTCGCCGTGCGCTGCGAGCTCGCGGAGCTGGTGACGATGAACAGCTCGGGGTTCGGCCCCGGGGTCAGCGTCAGGACGGAGCCGGTCGGGAAGCCGGTGACCGACTTGCCGCTGATCGTGAAGTCGATCAGCTGGATGTCCTGGTTGGTCGCGGTGTTGTTGTCGAACGTGACCACCATGCGGTAGCCGTAGAACGTCTCACCGTTGTGCGTGCTGTGGCCGGGCAGCTTGCAACCGGAGCCCACGCCCTCGACGTCGACCGGCGGCGTGCTCGTGCCGGCGAAAGCCGGAGCGGCGGCGGCCGTGGCGACCACGGGGACCGCCCATACACCTGTGCGGACGACTGCGCGCCTGCTTGGCTTGTTCATGACTGAATCTCCTGTTCCCTGGAAGCTCCGGGCGATACCCGGAGCGTGGCTGGGCGGGAGTACCGCGCGTCGGTCAGCCGGCAGCGTGTGAGCTGACGACTGGGTCGCACGGTGCAAGAAACGGCACGAGGCCGCACAACGATCGCGCAGCCGTGCGTCCAACGCACGGCCGTCGCCATAGGTGTCCCCGGCAGCGCCGAGGAGACGAACTCCACGATCAATTTCCCCCATCGAGACCTGTGCGGTCTCGTCCCGTGGCCGATACCAGTGATCGATGATCGACGACTCCCCCGAGTCGAAGGTCCGGCCAGGAACCATTCTGTGCAAGGACCGCCGGAAACGCCAGTCCGCGAGGTCACTATTTGGGTAAATTCCGCGTGACGAGCGCAAACCCCGCGTGAATCCGGTGTAAGGGCCTCAGGAGTTGAAGCGCGACTGGGTGCGCTCCAGGCCGTCGCCGACCAGCGACTCGACCGCGTCTGCGGCGGTCGTCACCTGCAACGGGACGGCCTTGCGCTCGGCCGTCGAGTAGTTCGACAGCACGAAGTCAGCCACCTGCTGGCGGCCCGGCGGCCGGCCGACGCCGATCCGGACCCGGTGGAAGTCGCCGGTGCCGAGCGAGGCCCGCAGGCTGCGCACGCCGTTGTGCCCGTTGTCCCCGCCGCCGAGCTTGACCCGCATCGAGTCGAACGGCAGGTCGAGCTCGTCGTGGACGGCCACGATCCGCTCCGGCGGCACCTTGTAGAACTTCGCGAGCTGGGAGACCGGGCCGCCCGACTCGTTCATGTAGGTGCGGGCGCGCACCAGCACCACCCGCGGCCCGTCGGAGCCGGGAGGCCCGAACCGACCCTCGACCACCTCCGCGCGACCCGACTTGTGTGCGCGGAAGGGCGCGCCCATCCGGTCGGCGAGCTCGTCGGCGACGAGATAGCCGACGTTGTGCCGGTGGCCGGCGTACGACGGCCCCGGGTTGCCCAGGCCGACGACCAGCCACACCTCGCGCGCAGCCATGTCATCTGCCCCCATGGTGGTGCCGGTGCCGGTGCCGGTCGTCGTGGTGGTGGAGTCCGTCGCGGCCGCGCCGGCCCGGCCAGAGCTGCGGTGCAGCCAACCCGGGCGGCGCCGTAGCCTCACTCGCCGGAGTCGCCCTCGCCGCCGCCGCTCTCGCGATCGGCGTCCTCGGCCGCAGCCTCTTCCTGGGCCTCGGCCACGTCGTCGTCGCTCGGCTCGTGGACGATGCCGGCGTCGGCCTCGGCCTCGGCCAGCTCGGCCTCCAGCTGGGCCTCGGACTGGGCAGCAGTGATGTTGACGACCAGGGTCTCCGGGTCGACCAGCAGCGTGGTGCCCTCGGGGAGCTGGAGGTCGGAGGCGTGGATCTGGGTGCCGACCGGGAGACCCTGGATCGAGACCTCGATGCTCTCGGGGATGTGGGTGGCCTCGGCCTCGACCTGCACGGTGGTGTTCTCGGTGACCACGAGCGTGTCGGGGCCGGCGTCGCCGACCAGGTGGACCACGACGTCGACGGTCACCCGCTCGCCCTGACGGACGGCCACGAAGTCGATGTGCTCCAGCACCCGGCGCAGCGGGTCGACCTGCACCTCACGGGCCAGCGCGAGCTGGGAGGTGCCGTCGATGTCGAGCTCGAGCAGGGCGTTGGAGCCGCCCCGCTTGAGGGCGAGCATGGTGTCGTGGCCCGGCAGCGTCAGGTGGATCGGGTCGTTGCCGTGGCCGTAGACCACGGCCGGGATCTTGTGCTCGCGGCGGATGCGGCGCGCGGCGCCCTTGCCGAACTCGGTGCGCAGCTCTGCGGTGATCTTGTCGGCGGCCATCTGGGTCTCCTCGTACGTCGTCGGTGGTGGTCTCGACTCCGCTCGACCACCGGGCTCTTGGACTCGGCACGAGAAACGCCGCGCGACCGAGTCAGCGCGGCGTGAGATCAGCCGGCCCTGTCGATCACGGACGCCCTTGGATCCAAGGGATTCCCTCGCCGAGGCAACTGCCAGAGTCTAGACAACCGGGTCGGTCCGAGGCGAATCGTCATCGCGGCCCGGCGGCCGGGCATCGGAATGCGCTCCCAGCGGAGGTTCGCCTAGGGTCGTCGACGTGTCCCTCACCTACATCGAGGCTCGTGCCCGCGCGGCCCGGATCTCCGCCGTCACCTACGCCATCGACCTCGACCTGACCTCCCGGGAGTCCTTCGGCTGCCGGACCACGGTCACCTTCGACCTCGAGGATCCGAGGGCGACCACCTTCCTGGAGCTGGCCGCCGCCAGCGACCTGCGGCTGACCGTGAACGACGCCCCGGTCACCGCTCCGGCGTACGACGGCACCCGGATCACGCTGCACGACCTCAAGCCGGTCAACGAGGTGGTCGTCGAGGCGCGGATCCCCTACGTGAACGACGGCGACGGCATGCACAGCGTGACCGACCCCGCCGACGACGCGACCTACGTGGCGGCGTACGCCGGGATGGACCTGGCGCACCGGGTCTTCGCCTGCTTCGACCAACCCGACCTGAAGGCGCCGATCACGCTGACGGTCACGGCCCCCGACGACTGGACGGTGCTCGGGAACGGGCG
>JAWWPM010000104.1:0-7066 GCA_033854915.1 Nocardioidaceae bacterium | reverse complement strand
GCCCTGGACGCCGGCGTGGCCCTGAGCGAGAACCTGCTGGGTGGGGTGTTCGTCAACCAGTCCGCGGCGTTCTCCGACTTCCACGGCACGGGCGCCAACCCGGCGGCCAACGCGTCGTACACCGACGGCGCCTACGTCGCCTCGCGCTTCCGCATCGTGCAGTCCCGCCGCCACGTCTGATCCCGGCCGCGTCGGTGACCGGGCGGAGTCGCGACCACCACTAGCGTGACCCCGTGGCCGACTTCGTCCTGCGCAACATCCACGTCGTCGAGCTCGGCCGTGGCCGCGGCTGGGTGGGGCCCGTCGACGTGTTCGTCGAGCAGGGCACGGTCCGCGAGATCGGGCACGGGCTCGACCACCCGGCCGGCATCGAGGAGTACGACGCGGACGGCCGCTGGATGGTCCCGGGGCTGTGGGACCACCACGTCCACCTGGCGCAGTGGACCGCCCGGCGCGACCGCCTCGACCTGGCGGGTTCGGCGTCGCCCGAGGCGGTGGTCGCGCGGGTGGCCGACCACCTCGCGCAGAGCCCCGGCCCGCTGGTCGGCGTCGGTCACCGGTTGGGCACGTGGACCACCGAGCCCACGGTCGCTGCGCTCGACGCCGTCGCACCCGACGTACCGGTCGTGCTGATCGCCGGCGACGCCCACCACGCCTGGCTCAACTCCCGCGCCCTCGAGGCGCTCGGCCTGCCCGCCCGCGAGGGCGTCGTGACCGAGAACGAGTGGTACGACGCCTACACACGCATCGACGCCGTCGTCGAGCCCGACGTCTCGCCGACGGCCTACCGTCGCACCCTCGACCAGGCTGCGGCGCTGGGCGTCGTGGGTGTCGTGGACCTCGAGCGTGGCCAGACCGCCGCCGACTGGGAGCCTCGCGACTCGCCCCTGCGGGTCCGGGTCGCGACGTACGCCGACGGGCTCGACCAGGTGGTCGACGCCGGGCTGCGCAGCGGCGACGTGCTGCCCGGCTCACCGCCGATCGTGACGATGGGGCCGCTCAAGATCATCTCCGACGGCTCTCTCAACACCCGCACGGCGTGGTGCTGCGAGGAGTACGCCGACGGCGGCGGCCCGGGGGCGCCCAACCAGACCAGCGAGGAGCTGTCCGCGCTGCTCGACCGGGCCGACGCCAACGGTCTGGAGGTGGCGACCCACGCGATCGGCGACCGTGCCCTGCAGGAGGCCCTGGCGGCCTACGACGTCACCGGCGCGGCCGGCTCGATCGAGCACGCGCAGCTGGTGCGCCGCGACGCGCTGCCGCTGCTGGCGCGGCTGCGCCTGCGGGCCAGCGTGCAGCCGGCGCACCTGCTCGACGACCGCGACGTCACCGAGCTCTGCTGGCCCGACCGGGCCGAGCGCTGCTTCGCGTTCCGCTGGATGCTCGACGCGGGGGTCACGCTGGCGCTGGGCTCGGATGCCCCGGTCTCCCCGCTCGACCCGTGGCTGGCGATCGCCGCGGCGGTGCACCGCAGCGCCGACGAGCGCCCACCGTGGCACCCCGAGCAGGCGATCACCGCGCGCGAGGCGCTGGCCGCCAGCGTCGACGGACAGGGCAGCGTCCACGCCGGCATGCCCGCGGACCTGGTCATCCTCGACGCCGATCCGCTCGCGCCCGCCGACGACACGGCCGCGCAGTCGGCGGCGCTGCGGTCGATGCCGCTCGCGGCCACGCTTGTCGGCGGCGAGGTCGTGCACGGCGACCTGTGAACCGGCACCGTCACCCCCAGGGGCGTGGTGGCTTCCCGAGACGAGTGCTTGCGTGGAGGGCATGAGCGACGACGAGCAGACCGGTGCCAGCGCCGAGGACACGACCGACGAGACCCGGGCCGAGGCCGGTCTGCGCGTGGTCGACGGAGGCGGCGACGGCCGGCCCGTGGTCCTGATCCACGGCTGGCCGCTGTCGATGGCGTCGTGGTCCGAGCAGGTGCCCAAGCTCAAGGACGCCGGCTACCGCGTGGTGACCTACGACCGACGTGGCTTCGGCCAGTCCGACCCGGGCGACGGCTACGACTACGACAAGCTCGCCGGCGACCTCGACAACCTCCTCACCGACCTCGACCTGTCCGACGTGACCCTGGTCGGGTTCTCGATGGGGGGCGGCGAGATCGCGCGCTACATCGCGACGTACGGCGAGGACCGCTTGCACAGCGTGGTCTTCGCGTCCGCCGTCCCGCCGTACCTCCACCGCACCGACGACAACCCCGACGGCCCGCTCGACGACGACACCGCCACGCAGATGAGGAAGGGGCTGGAGGACGACCGCGACGCGTTCTTCGACCAGTACATGACGCAGTTCTTCAGCGCCGGTGACGAGCTCAAGGTCAGCGAGGAGCAGCGTCAGGAGGCGGTGGAGGTGTGCAGGCAGTCCGACCAGGAGGCGGCACTGGGCTGCCTGGAGGCGTTCGCGACCACCGACTTCCGCGAGGACCTCACGAAGGTGACCGTCCCGACGCTGGTGATCCACGGTGACTCCGACGCGACCGTGCCGTTCGAGGGCTCCGGCAAGCGCACTCACGAGGCGATCTCGGGGAGCAGGCTCGTCGTGATCGAGGGCGGGCCGCACGGCATCAACCTCAGCCATGCCCTGGAGTTCACCAACGCCGTCCGGAACTTCCTGGACGAGGCGTAGCGGCCGGCTCAGCTCAGCGCGAGGGTCAGGTCGCGGATCGTGTCGGGGTCGTCGAGCCGCTCGCCGTACAGCTCCCGCAGCTGCCCCATGCGATAGCGCACCGTCTGCGGGTGCACGAACAGCGCAGCGGCGATGTCGTCGCGCCGGCCCTGGTGCAGGATCCAGGCCCGGAGCGTCTCGGCGAGCTTCTGCTCGCTGGCCGGCGTGAGCGTCGAGAGCGGCGCGAGCACCCGCGCCCTCAGGTCGGCGACCGCCTCGAGGTCAGCGGCCAGGATGAGGTCGGCGAGATGCTCCTCGGTGTCGTAGGCGGCGTCGCCGGTGCGCAGCGCGAGGGCGCGGACGGCGCGGGTGTACGACGTGCCGACGCCGAGCCACGGACGCGAGGGGCCGGCGACGGCACCGCGTCCGGCGAGGGTCCGGAGCAGCCGGGTGCGGGCCCGGCCGCCGGCGTCGGGGACGAGCAGCGCGGTGAGCCCGTCGGGCAGGGTGACCGGCTCGCCGACGGCCGACAGGGTGCGCGGGTCGAGCAGCCCGAGCACGGGCCGCACCTGGGAGTTGGGCAGGAGCACGGCGGTCAGGGTCTTCGGCGGCGTCCAGTCCGCGCGTTCGGCAGCGGCGACGAGCACGTCGGCGGGGTCGCCCCGGAGCAGCCCCAGTGCCAACCGGTCGAGATAGCCCTGACGCACCCGCCCGGTCGTCTCCAGCTCGTCGGCGTGCCCGGCCACCGAGGCGGCGGACAGCTCGTCGATGTAGGCGAACACCAGCTCGGCGAACGACGCCAGGGTCTCGGCCGGGATGCCGCCCTCGACGGCGGTCTCGGCCAGCTCGCGCCAGGCGACCCGGGCCCCCACGCGGTAGGCCGACAGCAGCGCGTCGGCACTGCGCCCGCTGCGGGCCTCACCGCGCCCCAGCGCGTAGGCGCCCTCGAGTGCCGGGGACAGCGGCGTACCGGCGTCGGTGGTGCGCCCGCGTGCGGCGAGCCGGAGGAACCCGGCCAGCGCCATCTGGACGGCGTTCTCGATGTTGTCGCCCATCGGGCCGCCGAAGGCGCCGACGTAGGAGGGCACCTCGTCGGTGACCGCGTTGATGGTGTGGGTGGCGACCTCGGGGAGGCGGCGCCGGAGCAGATCGATCAGGCGGGGGTCGAGCGTGGGCCGGGTCACCCCGCCATCGCCGGTCGTCATGCGTCGATTGTTCCATACGAACAAAGAATGGTCGATTGATTCAACCGAGGTGGTCAGGAATAGTGCAGATGCGTACGACAAACTAGAGGGCATGAGCGCCTCCGTCGACACCTCCCGCGGCTGGCGTGCTCACGCCCTGAGGCTCGCCGAGGCTGCGACCCACCCGCTGGTGCCCGCTGACTTCCTGGATCTCTTCGCCCCGCTGCGCACCGGCGCCGAGCTGCGCGGCCGGATCGAGTCGATCCATCCGGAGACCGCCGACGCCGCCACCCTGGTGATCCGCCCGGGCGCCGACTGGGCCGGGCACGTGCCCGGGCAGTACGTCCGGATCGGCATCGACGTGGACGGCGTCCGCAACTGGCGCGCCTACTCCCTGACCCACGGCCCCCGCGCCGACGGCCGGATCTCGATCACGGTCAAGGCCGTCCCGGACGGCAAGGTCAGCAACCACATCGTCCGTGACTCCCGCCCCGGCACCCTGGTGCACCTCGAGCAGGCCGCCGGCGAGTTCGTGCTCCCCACCCCGGTGGCCGGTGAGAAGACCAAGCTGCTCTTCGTCACTGCCGGCTCGGGCATCACCCCGGTGATCGGGATGCTGCGCAACCTGTTCCCGGTGACCGACAGCGGCGTGGTCCGCATGGCCCGCAGCGCGGGGTACGACATCACCGTCGTGCACGTCGCCCCGAGCCACCCCGACTCGATCTTCAGCCACGACCTCGAGGCCCTCGACGCGGCCGGCTGCATCCGCCTGGTCGCGCGTTACGACGACGAGCACGGCATCCTCGATCTCGCGGACCTCGAGACGCTCGTGCCCGACCTCGACGAGCGCACGACGTTCGGCTGCGGCCCCGGTGGCCTGCTCGACGCCCTCGCGGCCCACCACAGCGAGCGCGGGCTGCCGTTGTACGTCGAGCAGTTCCGCGTCACGGCCCTCGTGGCCGGCGAGGGCGGCACCGTCGCCTTCGACAAGACCGGTGCCCTGGTGGCGTGCGACGGTGCGCGCCCGATCCTCGAGCAGGCGGAGGACGCCGGGGTCCTGATGCCGAGCGGCTGCCGCATGGGCATCTGCTACCAGTGCGTTCTCCCGATGCGCGAAGGGGTCGTCCGCGACCTGCGCACGGGCGAGCTGACCACCGCCGTACCCGGGGAGACTCCCTCGGGTGGCGTCCTGATCCAGACCTGCATCAACGCGGCCGCCGGGCCGTGCCACCTCGATCACTAGGAGACGAGATGACCACGATCCAGAAGAAGCCCCGCATCGGACAGGTGAACCCGATCGCGCACCTCTCCACCGAGGACCTCGAGGCGATGGCCGTCGAGCTCGACGCCATCCGGCAGTCGGTCATCGACAGCCGGGGCGAGTCCGATGCCCGCTACATCCGCCGGGTGATCAAGACCCAGCGCTCACTCGAGCTCGGCAGCCGCGTCGTGCTCCTCGCCAGCATCTTCCCGCCCGCGTGGGTCCTCGGCACCGCGGGCCTGAGCGCTGCCAAGATCCTCGAGAACATGGAGATCGGGCACAACATCCTGCACGGCCAGTGGGACTGGATGCGCGACCCCAAGATCCACTCGACCACGTGGGAGTGGGACTCCGCCACGCCCGCCGCGCAGTGGAAGTACGCCCACAACGAGCTGCACCACAACTTCACCAACGTGATCGGCAAGGACAACGACCTCGGCTACGGCATCATGCGCGTCGACGAGGACCAGCCCTGGGCGCCGATGCACCTCGGCCAGCCGCTGTGGAACTTCGTCAACGCCCTGTTCTTCGAGTACGGCATCGCGGCGTACGACGTCGAGCTGCGCGGCGCGATGCTGCACAAGACGACCAAGGACCCGAAGTTCCAGCGCGAGTTCAAGGCCGTGCTGGGCAAGATCCGCCGCCAGGTCACCAAGGACTACGTCGTGCACCCGGCGGCGTCGCTCGTGACCGGGTCGTTCCTGACCACGATCGCCGCCAACTTCACCGCCAACACCGTGCGCAACCTGTGGTCGCACTCGGTGATCATGTGCGGCCACTTCCCCGAGGGCGTGCAGACCTTCGAGAAGCGCTCGATCGACGGTGAGACCAAGCCGGAGTGGTACGTCCGGCAGATGCTCGGCTCGGCCAACATCTCCGGCTCGAAGCTGATGCACATCATGACCGGCAACCTGTCGCACCAGATCGAGCACCACCTCTTCCCCGACCTGCCCTCCAACCGGTACGGCGAGATCGCGCCGAAGATCAAGGACCTCTTCGAGCGCTACGGCCTCGAGTACTGCGAGCGCCCGCTGCCTCAGCAGGTCTACTCCGCGTGGCACAAGGTGCTCCGGCTCTCGCTGCCCAACGGATGGCTCGACCAGACCACCCCGCGCAACCTGCCCGGCCAGCTCAAGCGGCTCTTCCAGATGACCACGGGTGGCCCGAAGGTCCGTCGCGCCCTCCAGGCCCGGATGACCCAGGAGAACCGCCGGCTGGCCAAGGCCGCCTGACCGCGCGCAACGTCATCCGGATGGAGCCATAGATGGCACCCTCCGTATGACGTCCCGGGTGTTCGGGTCGGTCGCGGCGTCGCCCGACGACGTACGACGGGTGCTGCCGGGAGACGACCTGGTGCCGGCCGCCGACGTGGTGATGGACCGCGCCTTCGACATCGATGCTCCACCCGAGGCGGTGTGGCCGTGGTTCTGCCAGCTCGGGAAGCGGCGCGCGGGCTGGTACCTCCCACGCGCCGTCGAGCGGTTCGTCCCGGTCTCACGCCGCGGCCTGCGCCGCCTCGATCCCGCGCTCGTCGCGGAGGCCCGCGTCGGGCACGTGATCCCCGACTGGGGCGGTCGTCACGCGACGTTCGAGATCGCGTTCCTCGACCCGTCGCGCGCGCTGGTCCACACCACCACCCGCGGGCGCACTCGCGGCTCGTGGGCGATCGTGCTCACGGCGTACGACGCGCCGCAGGGCCGCGGCACGCACGTCCAGCTCCGGCTCCGGCTGGCGCCGGTGAAGCGGCCGTGGCTGGCCCGCACGTTCGGTGAGGCGATCGACGCCGCCACCGTGGCCGGGCTGGCCGCGGGCGTCAGGGAGCGGGTCGCGGACTAGGGCCGCCACCCCTCCGGCGGGTCCTCCCCGACGACGCCGTCCACGTCTTCGCGCAGCAGGTCCGCCTGGCCGGTGTGCCGGCCGTACTCCTCGACCAGGTCGCAGAGCAGGCGCCGGGCGTTGATGTCCCGACCCTCGGCCCAGGCGGGGTCGACGCGACGGTCGAGACCGCCGT
>JAWWPM010000103.1:0-6044 GCA_033854915.1 Nocardioidaceae bacterium | reverse complement strand
GGTGTGCCGGCTGCCAGCAGCACCGCTGCGGCGGACGCGGCCTGACCGAGACACACGGTCTGGACGTCGGGCTTGATGAACTTGATGGTGTCGTAGATCGCGGTCAGCGCCGTGAACGAGCCGCCGGGGCTGTTGATGTAGATGCTGATCTCCTGGTCGGGGTTCATCGACTCCAGGCAGAGCAGCTGGGCCATGACGGCGTTGGCGACGTCGTCGGAGATCGGGGTGCCGAGGAAGATGATGCGGTCCTCGAACAGCTTGCCGTAGGGGTCGATCCTGCGGAAGCCGTACGACGTCCGCTCCTCCCACTGCGGGATGTAGTAGTTCATCGCTCAGTCCTCACTGCGGGCCGGTCGGCCCTCGTCGGCGGCCTCGCTGGCCCGGGTGATCACGTGGTCGATGAAGCCGTACTCGAGAGCCTGCTGCGGGGTGAACCAGCGGTCGCGGTCGGAGTCGAGCTCGATCTGGTCGAGCGACTGCCCCGTGTGGAGGGACTGGAGCTCGGTGAGCTGCTTCTTCAGCAGCAGGCTCTGCTCGGCCTGGATCTTGATGTCGGACGCGGAGCCGCCGATGCCACCGCTGGGCTGGTGCATCATGATCCGCGCGTGCGGCAAGGCGTAGCGCTTGCCCTTGGCACCGGCGCAGAGCAGGAACTGGCCCATCGACGCGGCTAGGCCCATGCCCACCGTTGCGACGTCGGGGGCGATGTAGTTCATGGTGTCGTAGATCGCCATGCCGGCGTCGACCGAGCCACCGGGGCTGTTGATGTGCAGGAAGATGTCGGCCTTGGGGTCCTCCGCCGAGAGCAGCAGGAGCTGCGCGCAGATCGCGTTCGCGTTCTGGTCGCGGACCTCGGAACCCAGGAAGATGATGCGCTCCTTGAGCAGCCGCTGGTAGATGTGGTCGTCCAGCCCGTAGCCGGCACCGCCGCCGTTCATCTGCGGGGCCAGGGGCCCGGGAGAAGAGATCGTGTTGTCGTTCACGTCTGCGACCCTAGCCGTATCCGCCGACGCTTCCACGCGATCCGGGGCCCTGTTCGCCGACAGCGGATTTGGGCCCAGCGAGTCAGTCCGGCGAGCCGGTCAGGCGAGCCACTCGGCCAGGGCCGCGTGCACGGCGGGGTGGTTGAGCAGGTCGAAGTGCCCGGCCCGCGGCAGGTGCAGCTCGTCGGCTCCCGGGAACAGCCCGGGATGCCGCCGTGACCGCCCGTACGCCGATGGCTGACGGACCAGCAGATCACCAAGGAAGCGACCCACCGGATGCCGGGGCGAGCCGGTCAGGGTCGCCGAGACCAGGTGGTAGCGCGCGTGCGGGAGCGGCGGCACCTCGTCGTCGAGCCCCTCGACGAGGTCGTGCACGCCCACCGAGCGCTGGTCGAGGATCCGCCCGAACGCCGCCGTCTCCGGCAGCCGCGCCAGGGCCCGGGCACCGGAGCCGACGCCGGCGGCCAGCGGGGCGCCGAGGTGTGGCGTGCCGAGCGTGACCAGGTCGGTCACCCTGGCCGCCCAGGGCCGGTCCTCGCCGGTCGCGACCGCGCAGGCCGCGCGCAGGATCAGGCCGCCCATCGAGTGCCCGATGAGGGCGACCCGCTCCACGTCGACCGGCCACTCCTCGACCAGCCGCTGCATCAGGGCCGACAGGGCGACGCCGTTCTCGCGCACCGCGAGGCCGGTGTTGGCCCGCAGGAGCACCGGCGTCCAGCCGAGCCCGGTCAGGGTGTCGGCGTACGTCGTACCCGCACCTCTGCTGGGCTCGTCGCGGCCGCGGTCGAACGCCTCCTCGTTCTCCGACAGCCCGTGCAGGAGGACCGCGACGCGCGGCGTCGCGCGGGGGAAGGCGGTGGCCAGGGCCGCCCGTTCCGGCTCCACGTCGCGACCGTCACGGCGTACGGCAAGAGGGACGGCGAGGCGCGGACGCTCACGCGCCAGCCGGTCTCCGATCAGGCCGTTGGCCACCGCACTGACCAGCCGGCCCTGGGGCGACTCGTCGAGGTGCGGGCCGATCTCGCGCGCCGCGAGCGTGCCGAGCCCGGCTGAGGCGGCCCGCAGACCGAGCCCGAGGCCGCCGTACACGCCTGCCGCGATGCCCCGGTGCGCGAGCACGGACGCAGCCGCGGCGCCCCGCGTCGGCCGACCCAGGGCACCGTGGACACGGTCCGCCCAGGCGAGATGCGTGTCGCGGACCGTGCGGACCACGAGCTCGTCGACGACCTCGGAGAGGAGGGAGGCGGCGTCGAGCAGGCGCGGGCCGGAGGCGGCGGTCATGTGCAGATCGTGACGAGGAGCGCCCCGCCGGTCAACGACCCAGCGGGCGCGCCGCGAGCACGTCCCACCCGGTGGACGTGGAGGTGCAGGACGGGTCGCTGAAGCCGGAGGCGGTGAGCAGCGCGGCGTACTCGGCCCGGGTCCGCTCGCGACCACCGAACAGCACCAGCATGTGGAGGTCCAGCAGGTGCACCTCGGCCTGAGCCCGCGCCGGGCGCGGAGGCTGCGGGTCGAGCACGTGCTCGAGCACCCACAGCCGGCTGTGCGGGCCCATCGCGGTGCGGACGACCGACAGGATCCGCAGGCAGTCGTCGTCCGGCCAGTCGTGCAGGATGTTGCCGAGCACGTAGGCGTCACCGCCCGCAGGTACGGCGTCGAAGAAGTCCGCCGGCAGCACCTCGCAGCGGTCGGCGAGCCCCTGCTCGGCGAGGTTCTGCATCGCCTCCGGAAGGACGGAGGGCCGGTCGGCGACGACGCCACGCAGCCCCGGGACCCGGGGCAGCAGCGCCGCCAGGGTCGCGCCCCTGCCGGCCCCGACGTCGACCACGCGGCCGACCTCGGCCACGTCGGTGGCCTCGAGGAGCGACGCTGCCTGGTCACGACCCCGGCCGGCCATGGTCGCGTTGAACGTCTCGAGCTCGAGCGGATTGCGGTTCATCGCCTCCCAGAAGCTCTCGCCCTGGGTCGCCTCGACCGGCCGGCCGAAGGTGCGCTGGTCCTCGACCAGGGCCTCCGACAGGTGGCTCCACGCGGCCAGGGTGGGGGGCCACGTGCGGGAGGTCAGCCGACGGTGCAGCCCGGTCGGATGGTCCGAGGCGAGCACCAGTCCGAGACTCGTCGCCTGCCAGCCGTCATCGTCGTCGCCGTCGACGAGTCCCGCGTCACGCAGGGTCGCCAGCAGCCGGGTGAGCTGGCGTGGCGGGCAACCTGTGCGTCCTGCCAGGTCCGTGAGCGGGCACGGCTCGCGAGTGTGGTCGGGGATCCGCAGATCGACCATGGCACGCATGGCCAGGCCGACCCAGAGTCCGCGCACCAGGTCGGTCACGGCCGCGACGTCGTCGTCCATGGCTCCCCTCCCGGCGCGTGGAGACTACTGCGCCGCAGGGGACCTGTCAGCCCTCGTCGGAGTCGGTCGGGGCCTCGTCACTCGCCGTGTCGGCGGCGGCCTCGGCCTCGGTCTCGGCCGGGTCGCCGATGGTGCCGTCGGGACGGAGGTTCTTCAGGTCGACCACGTTGCCCGAGGCATCGGTGACCGTCGCCCCCTCGACCAGCTGGGCCAGGGCCTTGCCACGCCGGATCTCGCCGACCAGCTCGGGGATGTGGTTGTGCTCGAACATGTGGTTGGCGAACTCCTGGGGCTCCTGCCCCGACTGCTGGGCACGCCGCACCATGTGCTCGGTCAGCTCGTTCTGGTCGACACCGAGCTCCAGGGAGCCGGCGATCTCGTCCAGCAGGAACTGGGCGGCGACCGAGTCGCGCACCCGGCGCTCGAGGTCCGCCTCGAACTCCTCCTGGGTCTGGCCCTCGTCCTCGAGGTACTTCTCGAGCGGGATGCCGGCGTAGGCGAGCTGCTGCTCGACGTTGCGGCGGCGCTCGGTCAGCTCGTCGGCGACCATCGTCTCGGGCAGCGGGACCTCGACCAGCTCGAGCAGCTTCTCCAGTACGGCGTCGCGGGCGGCGGCGGCCTGCTCGAGGCGCTTGCCGTTGCCGAGCCGGGTCTGCACGTCCTGGGTCAGCTCCTCGGCCGTGTCGAACTCCGAGGCGAGCTGGGCGAACTCGTCGTCGTACTCGGGCAGCTCCTGGGCCTGGACCTGCCCGACCCGGACCTGGACCTCGACGTCCTCACCCACGAGGTCGCCACCGACCAGCTGGGAGGTGAAGGTCTTGTCCTCGCCCGAGCTCATGCCGGCCAGGGCCTCGTCGAGGCCGTCCAGCATGCCGCCGCGACCGACGCGGTAGTTCATGCCGCTGACCTCGGCGCCCTCGACGGGCTCGCCGTCGTGGGTCGCGACGAGGTCGATCACCACGAAGTCGCCGTCCGCGGCGGGGCGGTCGACGTCGACCAGGGTGCCGAAGCGCTCCCGGAGGGCCTCGATCTGCTCCTGGACGTCGTCGTCGGTGACCTCGATGTCGTCGACCTCGGCGCTCAGATCGGAGTAGTCGGGGATCGTGATCTCGGGCTTCACGTCGACCTCGGCGGTGAACTCCAGCGCCTCGTTGTCGTCGATCCGGGTGACCTCGATCTCGGGCTGCGCCAGGGGCTGCAGGTCGTGCTCCTGCATCGCCTCCATGTACTTCTGGGGCAGCAGGTCGTTGATGGCCTGCTCGAGGACGGCACCGCGGCCGACCTGGCGGTCGATCACCATCGGCGGCACCTTGCCGCGCCGGAAGCCCGGGACGTTGATCTGCTGGGCGATCGTCTTGTAGGCCTTGTCGAGGCTCGGCTTGAGCTCCTCGAACGGCACCTCGACGGTCAGCTTGGCCCGAGTCGGACTCATGGTCTCGACGGCGCTCTTCACTGCAGTGTCTCCTCGTGTGCATGGGGTGTGACGCCGGGCTGTCTGGCACGTGGGCTCACACGTCGATGAAGCGGCCACGGACCCGCCCGCACGGCGGATCCCAGCCTAGGGCACCCCTGTGCGGGCCCTTCAATTCGCGATCCGGTCAAGGGTCGGGGCGACAGGACTCGAACCTGCGGTCTCCTGCTCCCAAAGCAGGCGCGCTAGCCACTACGCTACGCCCCGCGTGACGGCTCCCGGAGGGCTCCGGAATCCACCAGCGAGCGGACGACGGGAATCGAACCCGCGTCATCAGTTTGGAAGACTGAGGCTCTACCATTGAGCTACGTCCGCGCACGTCGTACGCGCCCCGGACTCCAGTGACAACCAGGGCCCGACCCACGCTCGACGCGTGGTCATGGTGCCACACCGAGCGGGCTGCGACCCAACTCCGAGCGACCCTTCAGTCGCGCCAGACCAGCAGGAGCGCGCGGTCGTCGCCGCGGCTGCCGGTCGAGTCGACCAGGGTGGCCGCACCGCCCGCGAAGTTGCTCCGCAGCTGCCGGTCGGCCCGGCCGATCAGGCGGTCGATGCCGATGCCGATGTCATCGGTACGGGTCTCCACCATGCCATCGGTGTAGAGCATCAGCGCGTCGCCGGGACGCAGCATGCCGCCGGCGCAGAGGAAGTCGGCGTCGGCGATCAGGCCCAGCATCGGGCCCTCGGAGTCGAGGGGCTGCCAGCGACCCGCACCGGCCCGCCAGTGCAGGGCGGGCGGGTGACCCGCCGTCCAGATCCGGAACGCACCGCTGCCCAGGTCGAGGCTGAGGTGGACCGCGGTCGCGAAGCCGTCCTGCCAGGGGTGGTTGAGCAGGTAGATGTTGGTCGCGTCGAGGAACTCAGGCGGCTCGACGGCGGTGACGAGACCGCCCATGGCTCCGGCGAGGAGCAACGCCCGGCTACCGGCCCGGTCACCCTTGCCGGAGACGTCGACCACGGCCACGTCGAGGCGGCCGGACTCGGTGTCACCGACCACGAAGAAGTCGCCGGCGAACCGCGAGCCACCCGACGAGCGGATCACCGACTCGGCGTGCCAGGGTCGCGGCAGCGGCGGCAGCACGCCCTGCCCCTGGATCCGGTCGCTCAGCTCGGCCAGCATCGACTCGCCCATGCTCCCGGCGATGCCCAGCCGCGAGCGGCGGAACGACGTCAGCATGATCAGCAGCGCGATCAGGAAGATCACCACCACCGAGGAGGACGTCCGCGCAGTGAAGGTGGGCAC
>JAWWPM010000102.1:0-3420 GCA_033854915.1 Nocardioidaceae bacterium | reverse complement strand
CGGCTGTGCCACCTCGGCAGCCGAGTCGGGCGTCGAGGCCAGGGAGTGGGAGCCGCTGATCAAGCTGGCCAAGGCACACGGATGGAAGGTCGGCTGATGAGGTCTCGTCGCAGCACGGCCCTGTCGTTGCTGGTCTCCGCGCTCGCGATCGGCGTCGCGGTGGGACTCAGCCCGGCCGTGGCCTCGCACGGTGCCCAGGCCACCGCGAAGCCCGCACCCCGCCCGTCGTACGTCCCTCCGGTCAAGCACGTGTTCCTGATCAACATCGAGAACAAGGGCTACGACGAGACCTGGGGTGACACCAGCGCCGCGCCCTACCTCGCACACAAGCTCCGCAAGCAGGGTGTCCTTCTCACCTCCTACTTCGGCACGGCCCACAACAGCCTGCCCAACTACATCGCCCAGATCTCCGGCCAGGCACCCAACGCGACCACGCAGGCCGACTGCCAGACCTTCGCCCCGTTCGTCAGCACCGGGCCTGTCCAGGCGCCTGCGCAGCAGGTCGGTGCGGGTTGCGCCTACCCCAAGAGCGTGCGCACGCTGCCGCGCCAGATGAGCGTGCACGGCCTGTCCTGGAAGGGCTACATGCAGCAGGCCCGCGGCAACTGCGTGCACCCCGAGCTGGGTGCCGTCGACACCACCCAGCACGCCACGGCGAAACACAACTACGCGGTCCGTCACAACCCGTTCGTCTACTTCCGGTCGATCACGACCCGCAAGGCCTACTGCCGCCACCACGTGCGCCGGCTCGGCGACCTCGCCACCGACCTGCGGCGCAAGAAGACCACACCGCGGCTCACCTACATCACGCCCGACCTGTGCGCCGACGGACACGACAACCCGTGCGCCAACGGCGAGGCCGGTGGCCTGGTCCAGGTCAACGCCTTCATGAAGACCTGGGTGCCGCGGATCCTCGCCTCGCCCGCGTTCAAGAAGAACGGCATGCTGATCATCACCGCCGACGAGTCGGACGGCCCCGTCCAGGACTCCACGGCCTGCTGCGGCGAGCTGACCGGCCCCAACACCCCCAAGCCGGGCATCCTCGGCCCCGGAGGCGGCCGGGTCGGTGCGCTGGTGATCTCGAAGTTCACCTCCCCCAACACGTTCAGCACCACGCCGTACAACCACTACTCGCTGCTCGCCTCGCTGGAGGAGCTGTTCGGTCTGGGCAAGCTCGGGATGGCGCGCCAGGCCGGCCTCGACCGGTTCGGGCTCGACGTCTACAACAGCGGCTGGTGGAACCCCTGAGGTGCCACCCGGCACGTCCGGCGCGCGCGTAGGCTCCTGACGTGTCGTTGTCCCGGTCCCGTGCACGCCACGGCGTCAGCGTGCTCGGTCCGACCGACCTGCCCGACTTCATCGGGCTGGCCGGCCGCAACCCGGTCGTGAACGCGTTCGCGGAGTACCGCGCGCGCAGCACGCACCTCGAGCCGCGTCTGCTGGCCGGCGAGATGTGGGGGCGGTACGACGCGGGGCAGCTGGTCGCGGCCTGCCACGTCGGGGCCAACCTGGTGCCGGTCGAGTGCACCGAGGACGACGCCCAAGCGTTCGCGGAGCGGGCCCTGACCCGGCCCCGGTCGGTGGTCACCATCGTCGGGCTGCAGGACCAGGTGTGGCCGATGTGGGACTGCCTCTCGGACACCTGGGGTCCCTCGCGGGAGGCCCGCTGGGACCAGCCGCACCTCGAGCTGGCCCGGGCGCCGCTGGTCGCACCCGACCCGCTGGTCCGCCAGACCACCCCCGACGACTTCGACGCGCTCTACCCGGCCTGCGTGGCGATGTACACCGAGGAGGTCGGCGTCGACCCCGAGGCCGAGGGCGGGGCCCCGATCTACCGGTCCCGTGTCCGGCAGCTGATCGGCCTGGGCTGGTCGTTCGCGCGGATCGAGCAGGGACGCGTGGTGTTCAAGGCCGAGGTGGCGCACGCGACCTCCCGCGCTGCCCAGATCCAGGGTGTCTGGGTGGCCCCCGAACGCCGCGGACACGGCCTGGCCGCGGCCGGGGTGGCCGCGGTCGCGGCGGCCTGCCGGCGCGAGATCGCACCGGTGGCCTCCCTCTACGTGAACGTGTGGAACGAGCCCGCGCGGCGGGCCTATGCCAGGGTCGGCTTCGAGCAGACCGGCACGTTCGCGACTATCATGTTCTGATCTCGGACCAGGTCGCCCAGAGGTTCACCGCACGTTCACCGGGTGCGCCGGTCCGAGCCATCTCGGACCCGGAGGGTGTCACCATGACCACGAAGACCATCTCCCGCCTCGCCCTGGGGGCCGCTGCGTCAGCCGCCGTCGCTCTCGCGTTGGCGCCAACGGTGCAGGCCGCGTCCCAGCCCGGAGCTCATGCCGTGGCCCGGGCCGGGACGCACCACGCCTCGGGCCGACCCGCCACCCTGCCAGGGGGCTACAAGCACCTGGTCGTCATCTACGAGGAGAACCACTCCTTCGACAACCTCTACGGCCAGTGGGGCGATGTCCGCGGCCAGCACGTGGACGGCAGCGCCGACGCGACCACGGCGCAGCAGACGCAGGTCGACCAGACCGGTACGCCGTTCGGCTGCCTGCCCCAGGACGACGTCAACCTGACCTCGCCGCCCCTGACGAGCACCTGCACCGACGCCGCGCACGGCATCACCGCGAGCCACTTCGCGAATGCGCCGTTCTCGATCGACGACTACATCCAGCCGGCCGACACCACGTGTCCCGCGCCGGGCGTCTTCGCCGCCAACGGCGTCCCCAAGGGATCCGGCCAGCCGGGTGGCTGCACCCGCGACCTGGTGCACCGCTTCTACCAGGAGCAGTTCCAGATCGACGGCGGCCAGCAGAACCGCTACGTCACCGGCTCGGACGCGCTCGGCCTGACCATGGGCTCCTACGACACCACCCACCTGCCGATCTACTCCTACCTGCACGGCAGGGGCGCTCCGAAGTACGTGCTGGCCGACCACTTCTTCCAGGCGGCCTTCGGCGGCTCGTTCCTCAACCACCAGTGGCTGATCGCGGCGCGCAGCCCGCTCGACACCGACCCCAACCTGGTCCCCGCCAGCCCGGCCCGCAACTCCGTGATCGACAGCAACGGGATGCCGACCGCGTACCCGCAGTACACGCCGACCGGCCCCGTCGTCGACGGTGCCCTCACGCAGAAGTGCGCGGACGGTCTCAACCACGCGGCCCAGGCCTGCGGCGACTTCGCCGTCAACACCATCCAGCCGCAGAGCACGCCGCACGGCGGCGGCTCCCAGCTCCCGCCCATCGACGACACGCAGTTCCCCAACATCGGTGACGAGCTGAGCGCGAAGGGCATCAGCTGGAACTGGTACTCCGGCGGCTGGGACGACGCCGCGTCGGGTCACCCGGGCGCGCTGTTCCAGTACCACCACCAGCCGTTCAACTACTTCGCGAACTACGCACCCGGCCAGCCGGGCCG
>JAWWPM010000101.1:0-2997 GCA_033854915.1 Nocardioidaceae bacterium | reverse complement strand
ACACCGCGACCGTCAGCACGTAGTCGACCAGCAGCGCGGAGGCGACGGTGAGCCCCGGCGTACGGCCGAGGTTGACCGTGGCCACCTCGTAGTCGCCGCCGCCGCTCGGGTAGGCGTGGACGTTCTGGCGGTACGACGTGACGACGGTGAGCATCACGACCGCGACGGCGAGGCCGATCTTCCAGGAGAAGGCGTACGCCGAGGCGCCCGCCAGCGACAGGGTGAGGAAGACCTCGTCCGGTGCGTAGGCCACCGATGAGAGGGCGTCACTGGCGAACACGGGAAGGGCGATCCGCTTCGGCAGAAGCGTCTCGCCCAGCTGTGAACTCCTCAGCTTGCGACCCAGAAGGATCCGCTTGGAGACGTCGCCAACACCCACGAGCGAACAGGATACGGTTTCCCTGTGCACGTGGTGATCATGGGATGTGGCCGGGTCGGTTCGACCCTTGCGCGCAGCCTCGAGGAGCGCAACCACACGGTCTCCGTCATCGACAACGAGCCCGACAGCTTTCGGCGCCTCGGACCCGGATTCAACGGGGACAAGGTGACCGGGTACGGCTTCGACCAGGAGGTGCTGGAGAAGGCCGGGATCCGTCGGGCCGATGCATTCGCGGCGGTCTCCAGCGGCGACAACTCCAACATCATCGCGGCGCGGGTCGCCCGCGAGACCTTCGGGATCGACCAGGTCGTGGCCCGGATCTACGACCCCGGCCGCGCCGAGGTCTACCAGCGCCTCGGCATCACGACCGTCGCCACGGTCAAGGGGACCGCCGCCCCGGTGCTGCGTCGCCTGCTGCCCGTGGGCGCCGAGCCCGACTTCCGCGACCCGTCGGGCACCATCCGGGTCGACCAGGTGCCGGCACCGAAGGCCTGGGCGGGCCACCCGACGATCGACTTCCAGATGCAGTCACGATCCAGGATCGCCTGGATCGACCGGCTCGGCGAAGGCATGCTGCCCTCGCGCGACAGCGTCATCCAGGAGGGCGACCTCCTGCACCTCGTGATGCGCGAGGAGAACGCCGCCGAGGCCTACCAGGTGATCCACAACGGGCCGGAGGAAGGCTGACATGAGGGTCGCTATTGCCGGCGCCGGTGCCGTCGGGCGGTCGATCGCCCGCGAGCTGATCACCAACGGCCACCAGGTGCTCCTGATCGACAAGGAGCCGTCCGCGATCAAGCCCGAGCGGGTCCCCGACGCGGAGTGGCTGCTGGCCGACTCGTGCGAGCTGTCCTCGCTGGAGGAGGCGCACCTCGACCAGTGCGACGTGGTGATCGCGGCGACCGGCGACGACAAGGCCAACCTGGTCACCTCGCTGCTCGCCAAGACCGAGTTCGCGGTGCCGCGCACGGTGGGCCGCGTCAACCACCCCAACAACGAGTGGCTCTTCACCGAGGCGTGGGGTGTGGACGTGAACGTGTCGACGCCGCGGATCATGTCCGCCCTCGTCGAGGAAGCGGTCACGGTCGGCGACCTGGTGCGGCTGTTCACCTTCCGCCAGGGCCAGGCCAACCTGGTCGAGCTCACCCTGCCGGAGGACTCGCCGTACGTCGGGAAGCCCTCGGGGCTGATCCCGTTCCCGGAGAACTCCGTGCTGGTGACGATCCTGCGCGACGGCCAGGTCTACCCGCCGGACGGCGAGCAGCCGATCGAGGCCGGCGACGAGCTGCTGTTCGTGGTCGCCGCCGACGTGGAGGGCGAGCTCGAGGAGCTGCTCAGCCCCGATCGGCGCCGGGACTGAACGACGGACCGGCCGACTCCAGCGGGGTGTGGTTGCGACCCAGCAGCCACGACATCGCGCCGAGCGCGGCGAGCTGGAGCGGCCATCCCATCGCCACCTTGAGGATGCCGAGCGTCGCCACGGCGGTGTCCGCGGACAGGCTGCCGGAATGGCCGGCCAGCCAGATCGGCCCCTGCACCACCAGCCGGACCGCGCACGGCAGCATCAGCAGCAGCGTGAGCCGCGTGCAGAGCCGCACCACCTGTCGGTCGTCGTGCCACGCCGTCGGGTCGCCGGTCACGCTGCCGATCATGAAGCCCACGACCGGCCAGCCGGTCACGCAGGTCAGGCTGAAGACCACCGTGTAGACCGTGTTGTAGATCAGCCCCGGCAGGAAGTAGGCCAGGGCCTGGTCGTCGGCGCTGCCGCCGCGGCTCGCGGCCAGATGCACGAAGAACCAGCCCAGGCCGATCCCGACCAGGGCGTTCACACAGAACTTCACCGTCGAGCGCTGCACCAGCCGGGCAACGAGCTCGACCATGGCGACGCCCACGCTGGCGACGAGTGCGACGTTCAGCTCACGGGTCGTCAGCCAGGTCACGGTGAACGTCAGGGTGGGGACGGCGGCCTCGATCATGCCGCGCCGTCCGCCCAGCGCCGCGGAGAGCTGGCGGCGGACCAGGGACTCGACGGTCTCGGCCGTCGGGACGACACCACTCACGGCAGGAGCTGGTACCGCGGGTTGTAGATGATCCGCTCGCCGCCGTTGCGGCCGATCCGGCCCTGGATCTCGATCGAACGACCCGGGCCGATCGCGGCGATCTCACGCCGCCCGAGCCAGACCAGGGTGATCGTGCCGGACCCGTCGAAGAGGTCGGCCTCGAGCGCCGGCACGCCGCCGCGCGGGCGCAGGGTGACGCACTTGAGGGTGCCCCGCAGCCGGACCGGGGTGCGGTCGGCCGCCTCGGAGATCAGGTCGCAGTCGACGGCCGCCCGCGTCGTCTGCCGCAGCTCGCGCGCGTGCATGTCGTCGGCGTTCGCCCATTTGCTGATCTGCCGGCGCAGCTTGCTCTTGTCGCCCATGTCGTGAGTCCCCACGTTCCTTCGTTGTCTCCAGAGTAGGCCCGCCCGGGTGACCGCCGGCTGACCCCGTCCGCCGGGCCCGTCCGGGCTACGGCGCGGGCGTGCGCTGCGCGTCGGGCGGCAGCACCAGCGGCAGCGCGTCGCCGACCGGCATCGCGTGGTCGCCGCGCCGGACGACGACCGAGGCCAGGGCGTC
>JAWWPM010000100.1:0-6000 GCA_033854915.1 Nocardioidaceae bacterium | reverse complement strand
GCGGGCCAGTCCTACTTCGGCAACGACCAGTTCGCGGAGTTCGCCCCGGGGATGAAGAGCATCGACGACGCCCTGGAGCTGCGGGGCCGGATCTTCGGCGCCTTCGAGATGGCCGAGCTCGGCGCCTCGCGGGGCGACGAGGTCGACCACCTCCTCACGTTCGTGGTGGTGGGCGCAGGCCCGACGGGCGTGGAGATGGCCGGGCAGATCGCGGAGCTGGCACATCGCACGCTGCGCCGCGACTTCCGGGCGATCAACACCAAGCACGCGCGCGTCGTACTCGTCGACGCGGCGGGCCAGGTGCTCCCGCCGTTCGGGGCCAAGCTCGGCGCGAAGAGCAAGGTGGAGCTGGAGAAGCTCGGTGTCGAGGTGATGCTCGGCGCGATGGTGACCGACGTCGACGAGCGCGGCATCGAGGTGCAGCACAAGGACGGCCGCACCGAGCAGATCGCGGCCGTCACCAAGATCTGGGCCGCCGGGGTCCAGGCGTCGGCGCTGGGCCGGACGCTGGCGGAGCAGTCCGGTGCGCCGCTGGACCGGGCCGGCCGGATCGGCGTCAACCCCGACCTCACACTGCCGGGCTATCCCGAGGTCTTCGTGGTCGGCGACATGATCGACCTCGACCACTTGCCGGGGGTTGCGCAGGTCGCCATCCAGGGCGCCAAGTACGCCGCCAAGGAGATCTCCAGGCGGCTGTCGGGCAAGCCCCCGCAGAAGCCGTTCCACTACTTCGACAAGGGGTCGATGGCCACCATCAGCCGCTTCCGCGCGGTGGCGATGATCGGCAGGCTGCGGTTGACCGGCTTCGTCGCCTGGCTGTTGTGGATCGGGGTCCACCTCGTCTACATGACCGGCTTCAAGTCCCGCGTCACTGCGTTGCTGCACTGGGCGGTCTCGTTCATCGGGCGTGGCCGGTCGGAGCGGACCTCGACCGAGCAGCAGATCTTCGGCCGCTCCGCCCTGGGCCGCCTCGAGCGCGGAGCGGCTGATCTCGTCTCCAGCCCGGGGGAGTACGACGCTGCGCCGGCCTCGATCGCGGCCCAACGCCGGGCGGAGCTCGAGGCGCAGGCGCTCGCCGAGATCCGGCTGACCGACTCCGGCGAGCGCGGCCAGCCCGCTCGCTGAGGTCAGCCCGCGACGTTCTCCAGCACGACCGCCAGCCCCTGGCCGACCCCGATGCAGATCGCGGCGACCCCCCACTGTTCACGGCGTTCGACCAGCACCTTGGCCAGGGTGCCGAGGATGCGGGCACCGGACGCGCCCAGCGGATGGCCGATCGCGATCGCCCCGCCCTTGGTGTTCACGATCAGGGGATCGACCGCCCACGCGTCGATGCACGCCAGAGACTGCACGGCGAAGGCCTCGTTCAGCTCCACGGCCCCCACGTCGGCCCAGCCGATGCCGGCTGCGGCCAGGGCGCGGTTGGCCGCCGCGACCGGTGCGAAGCCGAACCGTTGCGGCTCCAGCGCACTGGTGCCGCGGCCGGCGATCCGGGCCAGTGGGGCCGCGCCCACTGACGCGGTCTCGCTCGCGATCAGCAGTGCCGCGGCACCGTCGTTGAGAGGTGAGGCGTTGCCCGCGGTGATCGTCCCGTCTGGCCGGAAGGCCGGCTCGAGGCCGGCCAGGCTCTCGGTGCTGGCGTCGGCCCGGATGCTCTCGTCACGCGCGATTCCGTCATCGGGCAGCACCAGGTCGTCGTAGAAGCCTTCGTCCCAGGCTGCGGACGCTCGTCGGTGGGACTCCACCGCGAACGCGTCCTGCCGGTCGCGACCGATCCCGAGCTCGTCGGCCAGCTGCTCGTTGCACTCCCCGAGCGAGACCGTCCACTCCGCCGGCATCCGCGGGTTGACCAGCCGCCAGCCGAGCGTGGTGGAAACCAGCGTCTCGTTGCCGGCCGGGAAGGCCCGCGCCGGCTTCGGCAACACCCAGGGCGCCCGGCTCATCGACTCCACCCCGCCCGCCAGCACCACCTCGGCGTCACCGGTCTCGATCAGGCGGGACGCGTCCATCGCGGCCTGGAGGCTGCTGCCGCACAGGCGGTTGACGGTCACACCCGGGACGCTGACGGGCAACCCGGCCAGGAGCCCGGCCATCCGGGCGACGTTGCGGTTGTCCTCGCCGGCGCCGTTGGCACAGCCCAGGATCACGTCGTCGATGCGACTCGGGTCGAGGTCGGGCGCTCGGTCCAGGAGGCCGCGCAGGACGGTGGCGGCCAGGTCGTCCGGCCTGCTCGGGGCCAGGGCGCCGGCGTACCGTCCGAACGGCGTACGGACCGCGGCGTACAGGTAGGCGTCGTTCACGTGGGCCCTGTGGGACTCGAACCCACAACCCATGGATTAAAAGTCCACTGCTCTGCCAATTGAGCTAAGGGCCCCAGATCGTCTGTGGAGTCTAGAGAAGGCAGGCCCGGCGTGCGGCGTGGGGACTCAGGTGACCGAGAGGCCGACCAGCGCGGCGGCGAGGCCGAGGAGGGCGCAGACCCCGAGGGTGCGCAGCACCGACCAGCCGCGCCAGAACAGCAGTAGCGCAGCCACGGCGAGGATCGCGAAGGCGAGGGGCCTGGCAGTGCCGAGGTCGGGCACGGCCAGATGGATGGGGCCCAGGTCGGCGTCGGTCACCCCGGCGAAGAGGGTGTGCACCGCGAAGAACACGGCGAGGTTGGCGATCACGCCCACCACGGCCGCGGTGATGCCCGTGAGCGCCGCCGACAGGGAGGCGTTGCCACGCAGCCGCTCGACGTACGGCGCGCCCAGGAAGATGAAGACGAAGCAGGGCACGAAGGTGACCCAGGTGGTGAGCAGCGCGGCGAGGACCGCGGCGACCCAGGGGTTCAGCGAGCCGGGGTCGCGGTAGGCGCCCACGAACGCGACGAACTGGACGACCATGATCAGCGGTCCGGGGGTGGACTCGGCCAGGGCCAGGCCGCGCACCATCTCCCCGGGACCCAGCCAGCCGTAGACCTCGACGGCCTTCTGCGCGACGTAGGCCAGCACGGCGTACGCACCACCGAAGGTGACCAGGGCGGCGCCGGAGAAGAACAGCCCCTGCTCGGTGAACACGCTGTGCCGACCTGTCAGCGCGGCCACCGTCGCGAGCGGGACGCCCCACGCGACCAGACCCACGGCCAGCACACGTACGGCGTGCCGGCGGCTGGGACGTTCGGCGTGCAGGGCGTCGTCGGGGATCAACGGGGCGGCAGCGTCGGTGTCGTCACCGTGCCCGCTCGCGGCATGCATCGTGCCGGGGGCCCAGCGACCGAGGGCCCAACCGACCGAGGCCGCACCAGCGATCACGATCGGGAAGGGGACCTGGAGGGCGAACAGTGCGACGAACGCGCCAACCGCCAACGCCACGAGAGCCGGATGCCCCAGCGCTCTCTTCCCGACCCGCACGACGGCCTGCGCGACGATCGCCACCACCGCGGGTGCCAGCCCGGCCAGGACCGCGACCACGGCGGTGGTGTCGCCGTACCCGACGTAGATCGCGGACAGGGCGAGCAGGGCCACCACCCCCGGCAGCACGAACAGCCAGCCGGCGACGAGCCCACCGCGGATGCCATTGAGCAGCCAGCCGATGTAGATCGCCAGCTGCTGCGCCTCCGGGCCCGGGAGCAGGGTGCAGAAGCTGAGCGCGTGGAGGAAGCGGCGCTGCCCGATCCAGCGGCGCTCCTCGACCAGGGTGCGCTGCATGACGGCGATCTGCCCCGCCGGGCCGCCGAAGGTCTGCAAGGAGATCAGGAACCAGGCACGCGCGGCATCGCGGAAGGGCACGACGTCGTCGGTCGGTGCGGGGGTGCGCGCGGCCACGGCCGAAGCCAACCACGAACCCGTCCGTGCTACGCCTGGGGCCCACCCCTCGGGGGCCGGTCGAGAACGGGTGCCTCGCGGGTGGTGTACGTACGCCGTTCGATTGGTATGGTCGTAGGTGCAACAGGTGCAGGTTCCAGCAGGTTTTGACGCCCGCGGAGTTTGTGATCCAACGGCGTTCTCTTCGTGGGTGCCACCCATGCGAGTCGGAGCGACGTGTCACCGCACCTGGTGCGGGGTGATCGAAGTGATGGCCCCTCGTTCCGATAACAGGAGTATCAAGCACATGGCTCAAGGCACCGTGAAGTGGTTCAACGCCGAGAAGGGTTTCGGCTTCATTGCGCAGGAGGACGGCGGCGACGACGTTTTCGTGCACTACTCGGCGATCCAGTCGCAGGGCTACAAGTCCCTCGACGAGAACCAGAAGGTCGAGTTCGACGTCACGCAGGGTCCCAAGGGCCCGCAGGCGGAAAACGTCCGCGCGCTCTGATCGAGCGGTCGTAGACCATCTGTCCGGACTCCGGACGCCAGGGACCCCACCTTCGGGTGGGGTCCCTTTCGCATTTTGGGGGTTGCCCCATTTTCCGGGTTTGGGAGGATGGATGGGCGGGAAGGCTTTACGTTCGTCATACGCACCCGCGTCCCCGACCGCAGAGAGGTGTGTACGGTGCCCGACCAGTTCGACGTATCCCTCGAGGACGCCGACCTCCTGGGCGAGGTGGAGCTCACCACCAACCTCATCATCGCGGCGAGCGAGACGGACGAGCACCTGAGCGACGCCGAGATCGACGAGATCCTGGGCGTCGAGCCGCAGAGGAGCGCCTGAGTCCGGCCCGTACGCCGGCTCAGCAGGTCGCGAACAGCACCGGGCCGGTGCTGAGGTCCGACAACACGTAGGCACCCGGTCGCGGGAGCAGCCGCAGCACCACCAGTGATCCGTGCGCGGTCGCCGAGTCGACGCGGAAGCGCTCGCCGAAGCTGCCGCCCTGCCCCGGCGCCGGCCCTTGAGCGAGCACGGCCCGGGTGTCCGCGTTGGTGCGGGCCACGTCGGAGCCGTCGAACTCGAAGGCCACCCGGACCGAGCCGTCCGGCTCGTCGGACATCGCGAACGCCGAGTAGGGGTTCACCTCTCCGGCCGCCGACAGGAGCCGTCGCGCGGCGGCCTGGTCGCTGGTCCCGGCGTGTGCCATCGCCAGCGCCCCGCACGCGTAGTCGCCGGCGTAGACCGCCGACGACAACGGGGTGCCCGCGTCATCGGCCACCGCCCCGAAGCCCGACACCCGGGCACCGTCGCCGGAGACGGCCTGGGTCGCGACGGTCAGGAACTCCGCGGTGTCGGAGGCCAGCAGCAGCGAGTCGTGGGTGTCGATCGCGATGTAGGACAGCTCCGGCGTGAGGTCCGGCGAGATCTCGGCGATGAGGTCGCTGCCACCCGACCAGACGCCGCCCGGGTCGGCGGGCGCGTGGTAGCCGAGGTCCTGGAGGTGACCGGCGACTGCGTCGAGGTCGGACGACGGCAGGTGGAGCATGATCACCGCCCCTTGGTCGGACTGGCTGAACAGCTCCCAGTCGGCGTCGGCCGGAGAGAAGCCGAAGCGTTGCTGGAGCGCAGGTGCGGACTGGACCAGGGCCGAGGTGGAGCTCAGGTCGTCGTCAAAGGTCTGGCTCAGGAAGTGGCCGAGCTCGGCCGCCGACGACCGCAACGACAGGTCGGCACCCTCGTGACGGCGTACGGCGGCCCAGTCGGTCCAGGACGCGCGCTGGGTGCCGGCGGGCGCGTGGTCGACGGCCCAGGCGAAGGAGGACTCGTCGCCCCCGCGCCACCACACGACGCCACCGGCGACCAGGGCGACCACGGCGAGAAGAGCCCCGGCGACCCAGAGTCGTCTCGGCACATGCACTCCTTCGTGACCCTCGTCAGGTCTCGTCCGTGACCCGTGAGTGACCGCGCGGCAGCGGTGATGTGAGACTAGCCGCATGGCCCCGACGTCCTCGCCCGACGACGTCCTCTCGGCGGGGGCAGTGGTCCTGCGGAAGGGGCAGGTGCTGCTGGTGCACCGGCCGGCGTACGACGACTGGTCGTTCCCCAAGGGCAAGCTCGACCGTGACGAGCACGCCGCCGTGGCTGCCGTGCGCGAGGTCGGCGAGGAGACCGGGCTGCGGGTGCGGCTCGGTGTCCCCCTGCAGCGACAGA
>JAWWPM010000099.1:0-20877 GCA_033854915.1 Nocardioidaceae bacterium | reverse complement strand
CAGCCCCGCCTTCAGGTCGCCCTCGCCCCCGAGCCGGAAGGTCCCGCTGATCGGGTTCATCCGCACGTCGTCGCCGTGGATCGACACGTGCCGCTCGGGGCTGGCGCCGATCAGGTAGCGGTCGCCGGTGAAGAACACGTAGGTCCAGTAGGCGCCGCGCTCGCGCTCGAGCAGTCGACGGAACACCGACAGCGCCTTGTCGGGACCCCAGTCCGCGACGGTGGCGCGGTAGTGCCGGCCGATCACCAGGTTGGCGCCCTCGCCCTGGCCGATCTCGTCGCGGATGACCGAGTCCACGAGCTTGGCGTACTCCTCGTCGTCGGTCTCGAAGCCGCCGCGGTCGGCCAGGTCCACACCGGTGTCGTCGATCGCGTCGAGCACCTCGGCGACGGAGAACTCCAGCTCGGTCTCGACGTCGACGACCACCAGCGGGGTGCCGTCGTCGTACGCCTCGAAGCCGCGCTCGCGCACCTGCCGGAACGGGATGGCGACCAGCCGGTCGGCGATGTGGCCGTCCTCGGGGGTGCCGTCGGTGAGCGGGATGTCGAGGATCGACTCCACCACGCTGCGGCGGCCGCCCACCAGCCCGACGGTCTGCCGGTCACCGGCCCGGGTGGAGCGTCGGATGATCGCCCACGCCTCGTGCTCCTGGAGCGCGGCGATCGCGTCGCGGGCACTTCTCGAGGTGGGGGTGGCGGTCACAGGGCGAATCTACCGACGCTCGCCGGGCCGGACCGCCACGTCTCAGCCGGCTCAGGCCAGCGCGGTGAGCCCGCCCTCCTCGGCCTGTCGCACCAGTGCTCGCGCCGACCACACCACCTGCTCGACCGCCTCAGTGGTCTCCAGACCGGCTACGTCGGTCAGCCAGACCAGGGCCTCGATGCCGCTGACGGCCCGGATCGCGACGGCCAGCCGTCGGATGCCGGCGGCACCCAGGCGGTCATCGAGTGGGTCCAGCGCCTCCGAGAGCCATCCGACGGCGCGTCCCTGCCGCAGCGGGAGCCCGGTCCGGTCGACTCCGGGCGTCAAGGAGAGACGCAGCATGGTGCGCTGCTGGAGCTCGGTGTCCACGATCACCGCCATGAACCTGCGGACGACGGACTCGACCCGGTCCGCGGCGTCGTCGGAGTCGGTCGCGTCCAGCATGGAGTCGGTGTCCACCTCCGGATGTGCCGCGATCAGGAGCGACTCCTGGCTCGGAAAGTAGCGGTAGGCGGTGGTGCGCGAGATGCCGGCGGCCGCCGCGGCCTCCGCCACCGTCGGGGTCACCCCCCCGGTCGCGACCAGCTCGCGTGCAGAGGCCAGCAACGCGGTCCGGGTGCGCTGCTTCTGCCCGACCCGGCCCGATGCTTCGTAGCTCGTTGACACACCCGTCATGGTACCGTAGTTTCGTCATGGGACATGCGTCCCATATAGACGGGAGGGGTGAGACATGACCACCACCACGGCGATCGTGCGCAATGCCGAGGACATGGAGCGGCGCTGGTTCTACGGGGGTGGCACCCACCGCTGGCTGGCCCGGGAGAGCGAGACGGCCGGTGGGTTCATGATGTTCGAGGACGTGATGGTGGGAGGCAAGGTCACGCCGCTGCACACCCATCCCCACGAAGAGTCGTTCTACGTCGTGGAGGGCTCGATCCGCCTCCACCTCTCCGGCGCGACGCAGGATCTGCACGCCGGCGGGTTCGCCGTCGTACCGCGCGAGGTGGCCCACGCGTTCCTGGTGACCAGTGCCGAGGCGCGGGTCCTCTCGCTGCACACACCCGCCGGTGGAGAGGCGTTCTTCCGGGCCGCGAGCGAGCCGGTGGTGGAGGGTGGCACCCATCCCGGCGTGGACTTCGCGAAGGTGATCGCGGCCGGCGTCGAGTCCGGGGCGATGACGGTGACGGGGCCGCCACCCTTCTGACCGGCCATGCTCCGTGGTGGGATGTCCGGCATGCCGATCCTCCCGAGCACGCCACCGGCGGATGAGGGAGAGCCACGCGACGAGGCGTTCGCGTTCTTCACCACGGCGCAGGCCGCGGTGTTCCGCGACCTGGTGCGGCAGGGGTTCGCCGAGGCGGGGCTCGAGGTGACGGCGTACGCCGACCACGTGGTCGACAGCTCGGGTCGCGTCTTCGGGCTGGGCAACGTGGCGGCCGAGTGCCACAACGACGAGCGGGGCGAGAGCGCCTGGCGCGAGGTCACCCGGCGGCACACGGACCGGATCGTGCGCGCCATGGACGCCCCGTCGCCGTTCGACACGATGACGCGAGCCGAGCTGTACGCCGCGACCTACGTGCGGTTGATGCCGGCCCAGGACCTGCGACACGTGCGTACGACGTATGCGCGCGAGGTGGGCCACGACATCCGCGAGGTGCTCAACGTCGACCTCCCCGAGAGCGTGGCGACCTTCCTCGACGAGCACGTCGAGCGCTTCGGGCCGCTGGCGGACCTGCGCCGGGCCGGTCTGGCCAACCTGAGGACGGTCACGTTCGACCAGCACGAGGTGCTCGAGCACCAGGGTGGCCGGGTGGACATCCTGCTCGGCGACTCGATGTTCGTGGCGTCGACCCTGGTCGTGCTCGCCGACGTGCTGGCCGGGCTCGGTCTCCCCCGGCCGGGACCGCGCGGGGTCTTCGTCGCGGTGCCCTTCCGGCACCAGCTGGCGTTTCACGTGCTCGGCGACCGGACCGCGATCCCGTCCCTGAACGTGATGGCGGCGTTCGCCCGGGCCGGCTTCGACGACGCGCCGGGGCCGGTCTCCCCTGACGTGTTCTGGTGGCGTGACGGCGCATTGGAGAAGCTGACCGAGAACGGCCCGGACGGCATCCGGATCGACGTCGGCCCCGAGCTCACCGAGGTGCTCGACGAGCTGCCGTGACCACCCGGGTCAGCGCAGCAGGGTGAGCAACTGGGTCGCGCGGGTGAGGACGACGTACAGCGTGGCCCGGCCGGTCGGCGACTCCGCCTCGATGGCGTCGGGGTCCACGACCACGATGCCGTCGAACTCGAGGCCCTTGGTCTCGATGCCGACCAGCACCACGATCCGGTCGTCTCCGGCCGCGGCCGGGTTGGCACTGTTGGGCGCGTGGACGGCGAGCTCGGGCCAGGAGGCCAGCCAGCCCGCGACCTCGGCACGGCGCGCGATGGGTACGACGATCGCGATGGTGCCGGCCACCTCGCCGGCGATCTCGGCCACGGCGGCCCGGACGGCGCCGGCCGGGTCGTCACCGACGCTCACCTCGCGCGGCTCGACGCCCGTCGACCGGACCGCGGTCGGCAGGTCGGCGTCGAGGCCGACCCGCGAGGCGTAGGCGGCGGCATAGTCGTAGATCTCCGAGGAGTTGCGGTAGTTGGTCGACAGATGGAACTCGTGGAGGTCCTTGCCGGCGATCGCGGCTGACCGCGCGTCCGCCGACTCCGCGGGCACCGGCCACGACGACTGCGCGGCGTCGCCCACGATGGTCCACGTCGCGGCCCGGCCCCGGCGGCCGACCATCCGCCACTGCATGGGCGTGAGGTCCTGCGCCTCGTCGACCAGCACGTGGGCGTAGCCGTCGTCCTCGATCGAGTGGGTGGGCGGCATCCAGACCGGGGCGTCCGGGCCGTAGGCACGCTCCATCGCGGTGGTCAGCTCCTCGCGTCCACCGGCCAGGTCGCCGCCGAGGTAGTCGTCGAGCTCGTGGTCCTCGTCGCGCCGGTCGGGCACGTCGCCGAGGGCGTAGCGCAGCTCGTCGATGAGCGGGACGTCCTCGACAGCCAGCGACTCGATCTGCCAGGACTCCACCAGGAGCGCCTGCTCCTCCGGGCTCACCAGGCCCTCGCCCACCCGGGCCAGGAACTCCGGGTCGCGCAGCCAGCCGAGCACCTCGCCCGACCCGAGTGGGGGCCACCACGACAGCGCGAAGTCGACGAACGCCTGGGACGACAGCATGTCGTCGTCGAAGGCCTCGCGCCCGCGGTCGCGGCCACGCTCGCCGCGGACCTGGCGCCACATCACGTCGAGCAGCGACGAGGCGATCCGCGGGATCTGCCGGTTGCGCGGACCCTGGCCCATCAGCTGGCGGCGCAGCTTGCCGAGCACGCCACGGTCGAGCACGATCACGTCGTCGCGCCAGAAGATCCGGAACTCCTTGGGCGAGCCGGGCGCCTGCTGTCGCGACGTACGACGCATCAGCTCGGCCATCCGCTGCGAGCCCTTGACCGCCGACACCGCGGGCGAGTCGTGCCGGGTCGCGCGGAGCCCACCGACGACCTCGCCGAGCGAGCGCAGCGCGACCGCAGTCTCGCCGAGGGACGGGAGCACGCGCTCGATGTAGCGCATGAAGACACCGGAGGGACCGACCACGAGCACGCCGCCGCTCTCGTAGCGCCGGCGGTCGTTGTAGAGGAGGAACGCCGCGCGGTGCAGCGCGACTACGGTCTTGCCGGTGCCGGGGCCGCCGCTGATCGCGACCACGCCGCGCGCGGGAGCCCGGATCGCCTTGTCCTGCTCGGCCTGGATGGTGGCCACGATGGAGTGCATCGACCGGTCACGGGCCCGCGACAGCTGCGCCATCAGCGCGCCCTCACCGACGATGGGCAGGTCGGTCTCGGCCTCGGCGTCGAGCAGCTCGTCCACGCCGCCGACCACGGTCGGGCCGGTGCAGCGCAGCACCCGACGGCGTACGACGGACTGCGGCGTGGCGGCCGTGGCCTGGTAGAACACGGCCGCGGCCGGCGCCCGCCAGTCGATCAGCAGGGAGTCGCGCTGGTCGTCGCGCAGCCCGATCCGGCCGATGTAGCGCGGCTCGGGGTCCAGGGTCGGCAGCAGGTCGAGCCGCCCGAACACCAGGCCCTCGTGGGCGGCGTCGAGCTGGGCGATCCGCTTGGCCGCCTGGAACACCATGGCGTCGCGCTCGACCAGGCCGCCCTCGTGCCCGAGACGTCCGCGGCCGTGGCCCTCGCGGGCGATCGCCTGCGCGTTGCGAGCCGACTTCTCCAGCTGGACGTACACGCGATCGACGAAGGTCTGCTCCGCGGCGAGCTCAGCCGCCAGCAACTCGTCTGCCAAGAAAGCGTCCCCTCGGTTCCCCGACCGCCGGCGGCGGCATCTGCGCGTTTTCGCGAGCCCACAATCGTAACGGGTGCAGCGCTGTCTTCGTGACCCGGCGCCCAGATCCGTCACCTGTGACAGGCTCGGCCGGGTGAAGGTCTACATCTCCGTCGACATGGAGGGCGTGGCCGGCATCGTCGCCTGGGAGCAGTGCCTGGCCGGCGGCGACGACTACGCGCTGGGCCGCGGCCTGCTCGTGGGCGAGGTGAACGCCGCGATCGAAGGCTGCGTCGACGCCGGGGCGACCGACATCCTCGTGAACGACGCTCACTCGGCGATGCGCAACCTGCCACCGGACGCGCTCGGCGCCGGCGCGTCGTACCTCTCGGGTCGGTTCAAGCCGCTCTACATGATGGAGGGCCTCGACGCGTCGTACGACGCTGTCGTCCTCCTCGGCTATCACGCGGCGATGGCGACACCCGGGGTCCTCTCCCACACCTACAACCCGCGCGCGATCGCGCAGGTCACCCTCAACGGCACCGTGACCGGCGAGGCCGGTCTCAACGCACTCGTCGCCCAGCACCACGGCGTGCCGGTCGCGGTGATCACCGGCGACCAGTACGTCGGGCCGGAGGCGGCGCCGTTCTGCCCGGGCATCGAGGCGGTCGAGGTGAAGCGGTCGGTGAGCCGGTTCGCCGCCGAGCACCTGCACCCCGACCTCGCCCGGGAGCGGATCCGCGAGGGCGTGGCTGCCGCACTGGGCTCAGCGCATTCTCCTCCGGCGATCCCGTTGCCGGCCACGATCGAGGTGGAGCTGCTCTCGCCCGACCTGGCCGAGCAGGCCACCTGGATCGCCGGCGTCACCCGCCTCGACGGGCGCACGGTGTCGTTCACCGACGACGACCCGCTCCGGCTCTTCCGCATCTTCATCACGCTGGTGCACCTGACCCGCTCGCTGGCCGACGCCTGACCGCTGCTGGCATGCTGATGTGACACCCACCCGTCTAGGTGAGCCCTCAGTCGGCCCGGCGGTAGAGCGCGAGCCCGATCGGCCCCTTCCCCCGGTCGAGGTTCACGTGGACCACGGTGCCGAGCGGGGCCCACAGGGCGCCCATGCCGCCGGGGCCGGCAGGGAAGGCACCGCCGGCGTCCGGCATGCCCGGCGCCGAGAAGGTGACCCGGGTCTGGCCTCGAGTGTCCCAGACGACCTGGACCGGGCCCTGGAACCGCACCGGCCCCGTACCAGCGCCGCCCTCCGGGGCGTCCTGGCCGTCGGTGATGCCAGTACTCGTGCCAACGGTCCACAGGTGCCCGTCCTGCTCGACGAACGAGAGCGTGCGGAGCCCGGCGAGGCCGACTCCCTGGGTCTCGATCGGGCCGTAGATCCCGACGCCCAGCCGCAGCTGAGGTGCGGAGCCGGCCGCCAACGGCGTCGGCGACTTCACGCCGTCGGAGGCCCAGACCCGCAGCGACACGGTGCGACCCGGGTGCCTGATCCGGAACTGGTAGCTGGTGCCCGTGCCCGGGTCGAAGGTCTCGGTGCCGCTGCAGTCGCCGGCCACCCGCTCGTGGCCGTTGATGGAGACGTGCACCGCGTCGCCCTTCGGCAGGCCGCTGCAGAGCAGGTGGATGCTCGCCTTGCCCCGTGGGACGACGTACGACGTGCTCACGTCGGTCCGCCCGAGGTCGTTGATGACCGCCCCGAGGAGAGGGGTGGCGGCCACCGCCTGGCGGAAGGTGATGCCGTCCTTGGTGTAGCCGCGGGGTGCCGCGTCGGTGAGGGCGTACGTCGCGACACCTGCGCGGCCGCTGCCGGCGGAGATCTTCAGAGTGCCGGTCTGTCCCGCGGGGAGGGCGACGAAGTCGTGGAAGTGGGTCACCCGCGACTGCCAGATCTCACCGTTCGGCAGCACGAACCTCACGCTTGGCGTGCCCTGCACCGTCCAGCTGATCAGCCGGGGCTGGTCCGAGGCGGCGATCTGCACCGAACCGCTGCCGTCGACGGTCCGCGCCCAGCCGTCCGCCGCATAGGTGTAGCCCAGGGACATCATCGTCTCGGGGGCCCGGACTCCGAGCACCACCGGAGCCGGGTCGGACGACGCACGATGGATGCCGAGCACGCCGACCGTGATGGCGACGACGAGGGCAAGGGCGCCGCTGCCCACGGCCCGTCTACGACGGCGTACGACGGCGATACGGTGCCGCACGGCGGTGGCCCGGACGACGGTCTCGGCGTCAGGGACCTGGTCGGCGTGCCGGTCGAGGGTGGTCCTCAGTTCGGTGAGCGAGTTCATCGCGGGTCTCCTTCCGACACGGCGAGTGCGGGGTCGATGCGCAGCTTGGCGAGCGCCTTGCTGGTCTGGCTCTTCACGGTGCCGACCGAGCAGCCGAGCGCCTCGGCAGTCTGGGCCTCGGTGAGGTCCTCGAAGTAGCGCAGCACCACCACGGCCCGTTGCCGGCGGGGCAGCCTGGCCATCGCGGTCCACAGGTCCGTCGGCTCGCCGGTCGCGCCGTCCGCGGACCGCTCCGGCAGCTCGTCGGTGGGATGCTCGCCGTGCCACTTGCGGCGCCACCACGACGCGTAGGTGTTGACCAGGATCCGGCGCACGTAGGGCTCGGCGTTGCCGTCGATCCGCCCCCATGCGAACCACGCCTTGGTCAGCGCGGTCTGGAGCAGGTCCTCGGCCAGGGCGTGGTCGTGGGTGAGCAGGTACGCCGTGCGCAGCAGCGCGCGCGAGCGTGCGGCGACGAACTCGTCGAACGATGCCTCCTGCACGCGCCCTCCCGAGCCGACGGCGGTCGTGGTGGTCATGACCGGTGTTACCGGCCGGACCCTCCAGAAGGTTGCCTACTGCTTCTTCCGGTCCAAGAACGCGGTCATCGCCGCGCGGGCCTCGTCGGAGGCGAACAGGTGGGCGCTCAGCGCGGCCATCTCGGTGCCGTACTCGTCGATCCGCTTGACCAGGTCGCGGTTGAGGATCTGCTTGGACTCGCGCAGTCCCTGGGCCGCGCCCGTGGCGAGCTGGGCGCAGATGCGTGACACCGCGGCGTCCAGGTCGTCGGCGGGAACCGACGTCGTGACCAGCCCGTAGTCGGCGGCCTGCGCGCCGGTGAAGACCTCGCCTCCGAGGGTGGTCAGCGAAGCGGCGCGCGGACTCATCCGGGCGTGGACCGTCAGCGAGATGATCGCCGCTGCCAGGCCGAGCTTCACCTCGGTCAGGGCGTACGTCGCGTCGTCGGCGCTGATCGCGACGTCGCTGGCCGCGACGATGCCGATGCCGCCGGCACGTACCGCGCCGGAGATCCGGGTCACCACCGGCTTGCCCATGGTCGCGATGAGCCGCTGGAGCTCGACGATCCGGCGTGCGCCCTCGGCCATGCCGACGGTCGTGGCCTCGGAGAGGTCGGCGCCGGAGCAGAAGACCTTGCCCGCCTGGCGCACGAGCACGACCTTGACCTCGGCCTCGGCCTCGGCCCGCTCGAGGCGTTCGAAGAGCTCGGTCACCAGCTGCTGGGAGAGCGCGTTCCGGTTGTGCGGTGAGTCCAGGGTGATCGTGGCCACCGTGTCCGCGACGTCGAAGTGGACGAGCTCATCGGTCATGCTCGCATCCTGCCATCAGGCAGCCGTCGCCTCAGGAGGCGTCGCGCACCGGGATCTCGTCGAGGGAGTAGTAGACGGGAAGCCCGCGGCGGCGCGCGATCGCGACGTCCTCGTCCGCGCCGGACGAGTCGCCGGGCAGGCGCAGCACGGCGTCGCAGTGCTCGAGGAGCCGCTGCGCCGTCGGGTAGAGCACCTGGCCCGGGTCCGCCTCGGCGCCGGCCTCGCGGAGCACGGGCAGCGCCACCCACTCCCCGATCATCGGCACGTGGCCGGCCCGGAAGATCGGCCAGGAAGCCGCCTCGAGCCGGGTCAGGTTGGCGGCCGCCCGCTCGGGGTCGCCGTCGGTGCCGGAGCGGTAGGGGCCGGCGATGAGAATCAACAGGGGTGAGGTGGTCATGTGCGCTACGATACCGCAGAAACGTGCAACAACGTGAAGGAGTGCGCAAAATGCTGGCCGCCGAACGACGCGACTACCTGCTGGCTCAGCTGTCCACCGAGGGCAAGGTGGTGGCCAAGGACGTCGCCCACGCCCTCGGGCTCTCCGACGACACGGTCCGCCGCGACCTGCGCGACCTGGCCGCGGCCGGCCTGTGCCAGCGGGTGTACGGCGGAGCCCTGCCGGTCTCCCCGGCGGTGGCCGACTACCCGACCCGGGTCGGGGTCGAGCAGGAGAGCAAGCAGCGGGTGGCGGCGCGCGCGGTGGCGCTGATCCCACCCCTGGGCACGGTGATCCTGGACGGCGGGACGACGACCCAGGCAGTGGTTCGTGCGCTGCCGACCGACTTCCGCTGCACCGTGATCACGCACAGCCCGACCATCGCGGTCGCGCTCCTGGACCATCCCCACGTCGAGGTGTTCATGCTCGGGGGCCGGCTGTTCAAGCACTCGGTGGTCGCGTCGGGAGCGGCGGCGGTCGAGTCGACGCTCGGCATCTCGGCCGACCTCTTCCTGGTCGGGGTCACCGGCATCCACCCGGAGGAGGGGCTGACCACCGGCGACGCCGACGAGGCGGCCATGAAACGCGCCCTCGCCGCCAGGGCCGCGGAGACCTACGTGCTGGGCAGCGTCGAGAAGATCGGTACGGCATCGCGCTACCGCGTCCTTCCCCTCGGCGACGTGGCCGGCATCGTCACCGATGCACCGTCGACGCACCCCACCCTCGAGCAGCTGCGCCGGCAGGGCGTCGCCATCCTCGACGCCTCGCTGCCGGTGCCGGCCTCGCCACCACCGGCGCCGCCCGGCGGTTCGCGATGAGCACCATCGCTGCCGGCCCGCCGGGACCCGGCGTCTCGGCCCGTGAGGTGGAGGTGCTCGGGGCCCTGGCCGAGCACCAGACCAACGCCGAGATCGCATCCCGCCTGTTCATCTCGCCCCGGACGGTCGAGAGCCACGTGTCCTCGCTGCTGCGCAAGCTCCAGGTCACCGACCGGCGGGCCTTGGCCGCGGCCGCGCCGACGGTGCTCTCCGGGGCGTCGTCGTCGGCTCCCGTGTCGCTGCCGTCGGAGCTCACGTCGTTCGTCGGACGGTGGCTCGAGCGTTCGGCGCTGGCCGAGTCCCTGGCGGAGCACCGCCAGGTGACCACGGTCGGTCCCGGCGGCGTCGGCAAGACCCGGCTCGCGCTCACGGTCGCGCGCGAGGTGCGCGGGAGCTACTCCGGGGGGGTCTGGTTCGTGAGCCTGGTCGAGGTGCGCGACCCGTCGATGATCAGCCTCACCATCGCCTCGACCCTGGGGTTGGGTGACCACACCCCCGCCACCGCGACCGACGCCGTACTCCGCCGGCTGGCAGCGGCCGACACCCTGCTCGTGCTCGACAACTGCGAGCACGTCTCAGGTGCGGTGGCCGTGCTCCTCGAGCGGCTGCTGCCCGCGTGTCCCCGGCTGACGGTGCTGGTCACCAGCCGGGCCCGGCTGCTGGTGCCCTTCGAGTGGTCGTTCCCCGTGGGCGGCCTCTCCACGGAGGCGGGGGCGTGGGGACCGGGAGACGCCGTCGACCTGTTCCTCCAGCGCGCGGCCGCCGGCGGCGTGGTCGTCCCCGAGGGGGACGTGAGCCGGGTCCGCGCGCTGTGCCTCGGACTGGACGGCATGCCCCTCGCGATCGAGCAGGCGGCCGCCCGGCTCGCCTCGCTCGGGCTGGACGGGCTCGAGGCCGGGCTCGCCGACCGGCTCGGGCTGCTGACCGGAGGGGCTCGGGTCGACGATCGGCACCGATCGTTGCGCTCGACCCTCGACTGGAGCTACGGGCTGCTCGAGGAGGCCGCGCAGGCCACCCTGCGGCGGGTGTCGGTCTTCGCCGAACCCTTCACCTCCGCGCTCGCGGCCCGGGTCGTCGCCGGCCGGGAGCCGGTCTCCGCGCGGGCGGTCCCCTCACTGCTCGCCGGGCTCGCCGAGCGGAGCCTGCTCGTCGCGACGCCGGGGAGGTGCGGCACGCGTTACCGCGCCCCGGAGGCCGTCCGCCAGTACGGCGCCGATCTGCTGCACGAGTCCGGTGAGTACCCCGAGACCTGGGGTCGCTACGTGCGCTGGTCGACCACGACTGCCCCGCACACCGCCGCGCTGTGCCTGGTCGAGCAGGCGCCCGGCGCCTGAGGTGACCGGTCGTGGTGTCGCGAGCCACCCATCCGGACCAGCGGCCGCGCCGAATGACGTGCACCTGGCCGACCGGAGGGGGCCGACTCCTGACCCGATTTCCGGCGGCCGACGCAGACACGCACAGCAAAGGACGCAAGGATCGAGCCGTGAAACACCTCTCGTCGGTGCCCTCCGACCCACCCTCGCAGGAGGGCGGGTCGGGTGGTGCGCACCTGGCCGACCTGCTCAAGCGGGCCGGGCGGGGTGACGAGGCCGCCTTCGCCGAGTGGTACGACGCCACCGCGGCGCGGGCGTTCGGGCTCGCGGTCCGGGTGCTTCGCGACCGGGCCCAGGCCGAGGAGGTCACCCAGGAGGTCTACCTCGACTGCTGGCGGAACTCCGGGCGGTTCGACGAGACCCGGGGCAGTGCGATCTCGTGGCTGCTCACCATCGTCCACCGCAAGTCGGTCGACCGGGTCCGGTCGGCCGAGGCCGCCAGCCGGCGGGACACGACGTACACCCAGCAGGAAGGCACGGTCGACCACGACTCGACGGCCGAGGCGGCCACGGCCTCCCTGGAGGCCTCCCGGGTCCGGGCGGCGCTCGACCACCTGACGATCAAGCAGCGCCAGGCCATCGAGCTCGCCTTCCTCGGCGGCTACACCCATACCGAAGTGGCCAAGATGCTCGACCTCCCGGTCGGCACTGCGAAGACCCGGATCCGAGACGGTCTGATCCGGCTGAGAGACGCGTTGGGCGTCGGAGAGGTGGCTCAAGCATGAGCGACATCCACGCGCTCTCGGGCGCCTATGCCCTCGACGCCCTCGACGACGTCGAGCGCGCCCAGTTCGCCCGTCACCTGGCTGCGTGTGCGGAGTGCCGCGCCGAGGTGCGGTCGTTCTCCGAGACAGCGTCCCACCTGGCCGAGATCGAGAACCAGGAGCCGCCCGCCGGCCTGCGGGCCAGGGTGCTGGCCGACATCGGGACGGTGCGTCCGTTTCCGCCGGAGACGGCGGCACCTGGTTCCGCACCGGCTGGGCCGTCACCGGTCGTGACCCTGCGCCGTCGTGCCCTGCCGGCACTGGTGGCGGCGGTGGTCGCCCTGATCCTGGCCGCCGGCGGCGCAGCCGTCTGGCACCCGTGGACCAACGACCGGTCCACCTTGGCCGACCAGATCGTGCACGCCCCCGATGCCGTCCGGATCACCGAGCCGGTGCCCGGCGGCGGCAAGCTCACCATCGTGCGCTCGGCGTCGCTGAAGCGCGCGGTGATGATCGGCGACGGGGTGCCCGAGCCGGCGTCCGGCACGACCTACCAGCTCTGGCTCCAGCAGCCCGGGCAGGGGATGGTCTCGGCCGGCCTGATGCCCGACAGCACCGAGCCGACCGTGCTCACCGGCGACGCCGCGACGGCCAAGGCCGCCGCGATCACGGTCGAGCCCGAGACCGGCTCCTCGCATCCGACCTCCGACCCGATCGTGCTCTTCCCGCTGAGGTCGACCGCATGACCCCCGCGCGGCGGATCGCGGTGATCGGGTCCGGCGTGGCGGGGCTCACGGCAGCACACGTGGCGGCGAAGACCGCCGAGGTGACGCTCTTCGAGGCCGACAGCCGGCTCGGCGGCCACGCGGACACCCACGAGGTCGACGGCCTGGCCATCGACACCGGCTTCATCGTGCACAACCGGCGTACCTACCCGACGCTGATGCGGCTGTTCGACGAGCTCGGGGTCGCCACCCAGCCCTCGGAGATGTCGATGTCGGTGCGCGACGAGGTCGCCGGCCTGGAGTACGCCGGCGCGCTCGGCGCCCGCGGCCTGTTCCCGACGTGGCGCAACCTGGCCCGGCCCCGCTTCCTGCGGATGCTGACCGAGGTGCCCCGCTTCCACCGGCGCGCCAGGGCCCTGCTCGACGGCCCGGCGGAGGTGGACACCCACGACCAGACCCTGCGCGACTTCCTCGCCGAGGGCCGCTTCTCGTCGTACTTCACCCGCCACTTCATGGAGCCGCTCGTGGCGGCCGTGTGGTCCTGCGACCCGGAGGTCGCGCTCGACTACCCCGCCCGCTACCTCTTCGCCTTCCTGTCCCATCACGGGATGCTCTCGATCACCGGCTCGCCGGAGTGGCGCACGGTGGTCGGAGGCTCGCGGGAGTACGTCGCGAAGCTCGCCGCCGGGCTGCCCGACGTGCGCCTGGGCACCAAGGTCACCTCGGTACGCGAGACGCCCACCGGGGTCGAGCTCACCGACGGCAACGGGCAGGTCACGTCCTACGACGCCGCGGTCATCGCCACCCACCCCGACCAGGCCCTGGCGATGCTCGAGACACCGACCGCCGGCCAGCGTGAGGCGCTGGTCGCGCTCCCCTACTCGGAGAACCCCGCCCTGCTGCACACCGACGAGTCGTTGCTGCCCCGCCAGCCCCGCGCGCGGGCGTCCTGGAACTTCCAACGCCCGCGCGTGGCCCGCGGCGGGGTGACCGTCACCTACGACCTGACCCGGCTCCAGCGACTGCCCACGCAGACCCGCTACCTGGTCACCCTCGGCGCCGGCGACGGGGTCGCCTCGCTGGTCGACCCCGACCGGGTGATCGCGCGGATGGAGTACGCCCACCCGCTCTACACCCCCGAGTCGGTCGCCGCCCAGCGCCGGCTGCCCGAGGCGAACACCGACCGCCTCGCCTTCGCCGGGGCCTACCACGGCTGGGGCTTCCACGAGGACGGCGCCCGCTCCGGCGCCGCGGCGGCCGAGCACCTCGGCCTGGTCTGGCCCGACCACCGGGCCGCCGAGCAGACCCGGGTCCCGGAGACCGGGATGTTCGACACCCGGATCCGGCACGTGCGACGCCGTCCCTTCCAGCGCAGCTTCGACAATCGCGCCCACACCTGGCTGGTCGACCTCGACGACCTGCCCGACCACGGGGTGCTGGGTCGCTTCGAGGGCCGCGACCACCTCGGCTCGCCGGAGCGCAGCATCCGGGCCAACGTCGACGCCTTCCTGAGCGACCAGGGCGTCGACGTGGCCGGCGGGCGGGTGCTGATGGCGGCGAACGCGCGCGCCCTCGGCTACTGCTTCAACCCGATCAGCGTCTTCTGGTGCTTCGACCGTGACGACGTCCCGGCCGGGGTGATCGTCGAGGTGCACAACACCTACGGCGACCGGCACGCCTATCTCGTCCACCCCGACGAGCGAGGACGCGCCCGGGTCGACAAGGAGCTGTACGTCTCGCCGTTCCACGGCACCGACGGCTGGTACGACCTCAGCGTCCCGGTGCCAGTCGACGACCTCCTCGTGGCGGTCAGCCTGCACACCGACGACGGCGCCACGTTCAGCGTCACCCAGACCGGACGGCGTACGACGACCAGTGCGCTCCGGGCGGCGCCGCAGGCAATCCGGGGAGCGGTCCAGATCCGAAGTGAAGGCGTCCGCTTGTGGGTACGACGCCTGCCGATCCAGCCTCGTCCCGACCATCACCAGAAGGGCGTCCGATGACGATCTCCATCGCCCGTCCGGCCATCGACCAGTGGCCCGACCTCGCCGAGGTGCCTCGGGGCCTTCGCACCACCATCTCCGCGGCGGTCGCGCGTCGCATCTTCAAGGCCGGCGTACGCCGCCTGCCGGTCACCGTCCATCTCGAGGACGAGGTGCTCGGCACCGGTGGCCCGGCGATGACGATCCACCGTCCCGACGAGTTCTTCGACCGGCTCGGGCGTGGCGTGCTGATCGGCTTCGGCGAGGCCTACCTCACCGGCGCCTGGGATGCCCCTGACCTCGGTGCGTTCCTCAGCGTGCTGGCCGCCGACATGCCGACGCTGGTGCCGCAGAGCCTGCAGAGGCTGCGCTCGCTCGCCGTGCTCCGGCCGCCGCACCACCAGAAGAGCACGACCGCGAACTCGCAGAACAACATCGCCCACCACTACGACCTGTCCAACGACCTCTTCGAGCTGTTCCTCGACTCCGGCATGAGCTACTCGTCGGCACTGTTCGAGGCCGAGCGGGTCCACGACGACGGGTTCGGCCGGGCCACCGCGCCGGTGCCGGGCTCCGACCTGGCCGAGGCCCAGTGGCGCAAGGTGCAGCGGCTCCTCGACCACACCGAGGTGCGTTCCGGCAGCCGGGTCCTCGAGATCGGGACCGGCTGGGGCGAGCTCGCCATCCAGGCGGCCCGGCGTGGTGCGCTGGTCCACTCGATCACCCTGTCGACCGAGCAGAAGGAGCTGGCCGAGAAGCGGATCGCCGACGCCGGCCTCTCCGACCGGGTCACCGTCGAGCTGCTCGACTACCGCGACCTGGTCGCGCCCGGCTCGCCCCACCTCGGCGCCTACGACGTGGTGCTGTCGGTGGAGATGATCGAGGCCGTGGGCTACGACTTCTGGGAGGAGTACTTCCGCACGCTCGACGCCGTGCTCGCGCCGGGCGGCGTCGTCGGCATCCAGGCGATCACGATGCGGCACGACCGGATGCTCGCGACCCGCAACACCTACACGTGGATCAACAAGTACATCTTCCCCGGCGGTTTCCTGCCGTCGGTCGAGGTGATCGCCCAGATCACCCGGGAGCACACCCGCCTGCGGGTGACCGACCGGCTGTCGTTCGGCCGGCACTACGCCGAGACCCTGCGGCAGTGGGACCGGCGCTTCCTCGACCACCGCGAGCAGGTGCTGGAGCTCGGGTTCGACGACACGTTCATCCGGATGTGGCACTTCTACCTGGAGTACTCCCTGGCCGGCTTCGCCTCGGACTACATCGACGTCAACCAGATCGTGATGAGGCAGGAGTCCCGGTCGTGACCACGACCGGGACCCGCCCGGCCACCGGTCGTACGACGTCGCCGGCGGCCGTGGAGGTGCCCGCGACCGGGGTGGCGACCCTGCTGGCCGAGGTCGCCGCGCCGTTCGTCGGCGGCGACCTGCCGGTGCGGCTGCGGGCCTGGGACGGCTCGGAGGCCGGGCCGGCCGACGCGCCGCTGGTCGAGCTCCGCTCTCCCGACGCCCTGCGTCGTCTGCTCTGGCACCCCGGCGAGCTCGGTGCTGCTCAGGCCTACGTCACCGGCGAGCTGGAGGTGCCCGGTGACCTCGAGGAGGCGCTGACCCACGCCTTCGCAGTCGGCCGCGAGCGCGGGCTTTCGGGGCGGCCGTCTGCGCCGGCGATCGCCCGGGCGGTGCACGCCCTGAGGTCGCTCGGCCTGATCGGGCGGCCCCCGGCGGCACCGTCGTCGCAGGCTCGGGTGCGTGGGCGCCTGCACAGCCAGCAGCGCGACCGCAGCGCGATCAGTCACCACTACGACGTCTCCAACGAGTTCTACTCGCTGATCCTCGACCCGTCGATGGCCTACTCGTGCGCCTACTACGGCGACGACCCCACCCAGAGCGTCGCCTCGGCGCAGCGGGCCAAGCTCGACCTGGTCTGCAGCAAGCTCGGGATCGTGGACGGCAGCACGATGCTCGACGTCGGGTGCGGCTGGGGCTCGCTCGCCCTGCACGCCGCCGAGCACTTCGGCGCCCGGGTGGTCGGCGTCACCATCGCGGCCGAGCAGAAGCGCTTCATCGACCGGCGGATCGCCGAGCGCGGGCTGGTCGACCGGGTCGAGATCCGGCTGCAGGACTACCGCGACGTGCCCGAGCGCGACCACTTCGACGCCGTCGGCTCGCTGGAGATGGGCGAGCACGTCGGCGAGCGCAACTACCCGGCGTACGTCGACGTGCTGCGCCGCTCGGTGCGTCCCGGCGGCCGGGTGCTGGTGCAGCAGATGTCGCGCACCGGGCGGCACCCCGGCGGCGGCCCGTTCATCGAGTCGTTCATCGCCCCCGACATGCACATGCGACCGGTCGGTGAGACCGTCGGCCTCCTCGAGGCCGGGGGCCTGGAGGTCCGTGACGTGCACGCCCTGCGCGAGCACTACGTGTGGACCGTGGCCGGCTGGCTGGAGAGCTTCGAGGCCCACCTGCCGGAGCTGACCGCGCTCGTGGGCGAGGAGTACGTCCGGGTCTGGCGTCTCTACCTCGTCGGTGGCGCGATGGCCTTCCGCGACGGCCGGATGGGCGTCGACCAGATCCTGAGCGTCCGGCCGGGCGCCGAGCACATCCTGCCGCCGCAGCGGTCCTGGTGATCACCTCCTGGCGGGGCCTGGTCGCACTGGCGGGCGGCGTCGCGGCCGCCGCCATGGTGGTCACCGCCCTCGTCGCACGCCGGGTCGGCCGGGTCTCGGTCGTCGACGTCACCTGGGGCCTGGCGCTGGTGGCGATCGCCCTGGCCATGGCGATCGCCGGCACCGCGACACCGTGGCGGCGCTGGCTGGTGCTGGTGCTGGTCGCGGTCTGGGGATGTCGGCTCGCCTGGCACATCTCGAAGCGTTCGCGCGGCAAGGGCGAGGACCCGCGCTACGAGGAGCTGCTCGACGGCGGCGGCTTCGGGGTGGCGGTGCGCAAGGTGTTCCTCACCCAGGGCGTGGTGATCTGCCTGATCGGGCTGCCCCTGGTCGCGGCCGGCCACAGCGATGTGGCCTGGTGGCCGCTGGTCGTGCTCGGCGTGGTCGTGTGGGCCGTCGGGGTGGTGTTCGAGACCGTCGGCGATGCCCAGCTGGCGTCGTACAAGCAGGACCCCGACCGCGGACCGGTCATGGACCGCGGGCTCTGGGCCTGGACCCGGCACCCGAACTACTTCGGCGACGCCTGCCTGTGGTGGGGCATCTGGCTGGCCGCCGGTGCGGCGTCGGGCTGGCTCCCGGCTCTGGCCACGATCGTCTCGCCGCTGGCCATGACGTACTTCATCCGCAACGTCACCGGCGCCAAGCTCCTGGAGAAGACCATGAGCACCCGGCCCGGCTGGGACGCCTACGCCGCCCGGGTGCCGCTGTTCGTCCCGCGCCCGCCCCGCCGCTGACGTCGCGCGCCCTGCGTAACGTGGGCGCATGGACCGCGTTGCGGAGGCGTTCGCCGCGTGCCCGCGGGAGGGCTTCCTGCCGGCGGGTGAGCGCCGGCGGGCGTCGTACGACGGTCCGATCGCCATCGGCTGGGGGCAGACCAGCTCGCAGCCTCGCACCGTCGAGGCGATGCTGCGGCTGCTGGACGTCCACCCCGGCCACAAGATCCTCGACGTCGGATCGGGCTCCGGCTGGACCACCGCGCTCCTCGCCCACCTGACCGGACCGACCGGCCGGGTGCTCGGGGTCGAGCTCGAGCCCGACCTGGTCGACATCGGCACCAGCAACCTCGATGCCCACGGGCTGCCCCGGGCCAGCATCCACGAGGCGCAGCCGGGGATCCTCGGGCTGCCGGGTGCCGCGCCGTACCACCGGATCCTGGTCTCGGCGATGGCCGATGAGCTGCCCGACGAGCTGGTCGCCCAGCTGCACACGGGCGGGGTCATGGTGATCCCGGTCGCGGGCACCATGCTGCGGGTGGCGTGCTCGATGCGGGGCGTGCAGGTGACGCGGCACGGGTCCTACCGGTTCGTGCCGCTGCGCTAGGCGGGGGCGGGAACGCCCCACAGCGCCGCGACGTGCCGCGCGTCGGTGCCGCAGCAACCGCCGACGACCTCGAGCGCGGGCAGCAGGTCCTCGAGGTCGCGGTGCGAGCCGACCAGCAGGTCGAGGTCGCCCTCGTCGAGGGTCTCGGCCGCGTCCAGCTCGGCATGGGTCTGCGTGGACGCGTTGCTGCGGAGGCCGTGGATCCGCTCCGCCCGCTCACCGAGCCCGGCGAGCCCGGGGAGCACGTGCGTCGGGTGTGCGCAGTTGACCAGGAAGTACGCCGGCGCAGCGGCCTCGTCGACCCGGTCGATCGCGTCCGCGAGCGTCGTACCGTCGGGGAGGCGGCCGTCGGTCTCGACCGTGAACGAGACCGCGACCGGCAGCCCGTAGGAGTCTGCCGCGCGCACCACGCCGATCGCCTCGCCGGGATCGGTGAGCGTCAGCGCCGCGACCGCGCCGGCGCCCGCTTCGGCGAAGGCCCGCACCTGCGGCTGGTGGTAGTCCGCCGCCTCGTCCGCATCGACGGCCGGGCCCGGCGCGTAGCCGTCACCGCGCGGGCCGATCATCCCGGTCACCAGGATCTCGGGCACCCGGTCGCGCCACTCCCCGGCCAGCTCCTGCAGCATCGTGACCGCCTCGCGGTTCACGTCGGCCAGCATCGCGCGGTCGTGCCCGAGCAGCGCGCCCCAGTCGGGGTTGGCCCGCCAGGTCGGCGCCTCGAGCCGCAGTCCGGCCCCTGCGGCCGCCGCGATCCCGGCGTACGCCTCGTAGTAGCCGCGCAGCAGACCGCGCCCGTGGTCGGTCCAGAGCAGCGGGTACGCCGCGAACTCCGGCAGGTCCACGTCGTGATGGAAGATCAGGTCGGTCTCGAGCCCGCCGTCCGTGACCCAGCGCCAAGTGTCTCGTCCCATGACCACCCCCTCAGGTGACTGCCGTTCTACCAGAGCGGGGAACCTTCACGGAGTGTTCACGTGGCGTAACGCGCCCGAAAGAACCGTTGTGTTTGCTGGGCCCGTGAGTACAACGGACCACGGCGGCACCGCCCGCCGCCGCCCCGGTCGGCCGCGGGCCGACGCCGACGCCGACCGCGACCGGGCCATCCGCACGATCGGAGGGCTCGCCGAGCTGCTGGCCAACCGCCCCGACCTGCGCGGCGTGCACGCACCCGCCGACCTCGCCGACGAGGCGATCCGCTGGACGGCCTGACCTCCTGCCGGGTCAGTAGCTCTTCGGCAGCCCCAGTGAGTGCATGGCCACGAAGTTCAGGATCATCTCGCGCGAGACCGGGGCGATCCGGCCGGCTCGGGTCGCGACGAGCAGCCCGGCCATGCCGTACTCCTGGGTGATCCCGTTGCCGCCGTGGGTCTGCACGGCCCGGTCGGCGGCGTCGCAGGCGGCCTCGGCGGCGGCGTACTTCGCCATGTTGGCCGCCTCGCCCGCGCCCAGGTCGTCGCCCGCGTCGTAGAGCGCGGCGGCCTTCTGCGTCATCAGACGGGCCAGCTCGATCTCGATCTTGGACTGCGCCAGGGGGTGCGCGATCGCCTGGTGGGAGCCGATCGGGCCCTGGAACACGGTCCTTTCCTTGGCGTACGACGCGGCGCGGTCGAGCGCGAACCGCGCCAGGCCGGTGGAGAACGACGCCGCCATGATCCGCTCGGGATTCAACCCGGCGAACAGCTGCACCAGGCCGCCGTCCTCGTCTCCCACCAGTGCGTCGTCGGGCAACCGCACGTCGTCGATGAACACGGTGAACTGGAGCTCGGGGCTGACGATCTCCATCGGGATCGACCGCGCCTCGAAGCCCTCGGCGGCGGTCGGCACCACGAACAGCACCGGCTTCACCTTGCCGGTCTTCGCATCCTCGGCCCGCGCCACGACCAGCACGTTGTCGGCCTCGTCGACCCCGGAGATGTAGATCTTGCGGCCGTTGAGCACCCACGCGTCACCGTCCCGGCGGGCGGTGGTGGTGATGTTGTGGGTGTTGGTGCCGGCGTCGGGCTCGGTGATCGCGAACGCCATCGTCGAGGTGCCATCGCAGATGCCCGGCAGCCAGCGGTGCTTCTGCGCCTCGGTGCCGTAGCGGCTGATGATGGTGCCGCAGATCGCGGGGCTGACGACCATCAGCAGCAGCGGGCAGCCCTGCGCCGCCAGCTCCTCGCAGACCGCCGCGATGTCGCCGATGCCGCCGCCCCCGCCGCCGTACTCCTCGGGGATGTTGATGCCG
>JAWWPM010000098.1:0-24287 GCA_033854915.1 Nocardioidaceae bacterium | reverse complement strand
CGGTCTCGTTCCGGGAATGTGGTGATGTCCATCCCGTGCATCGATGGACGTCGTTGCCGCCGGGCCGGCTGCGTCGGGACCGTAGGGGGTCCGGCGCGTGGGTCTTTGCTGCCCGTGAGGGGATGGGGCGAGCCCCCCTGACACGTCGTGTGCCTGTGGACGCGCCCTGGAGCGTCCTGAGGCACACGACCTGCGACTCCGAGCGCCCGACGCGACAGATCGTCCCCCGGGGCCCGACGAAGCCAGTTGTGACGAGTCGCCACCGGAACGGCGACGACTCGGGTGAGACTACGAGCATGCGTCTTCTCGCTCGGGCCGTCGGTGCTTGTCTCGTGCTCACGACCCTGACCACCGCCTGTGGCCACGACCTGCCTGCCACCGGCGGCCAGGGCACGCCCTCGTGCACCAGGCCGTCGCTGACCGTCGTCGGGCACCCCCAGGAGCGTGGTCGGCTGTCGGTACGGGCCGGACAGTCTCTCCACCTGCGCGGTGTTCACTACACCGACTGTGCTGCGGGTGGGACGGGGGCAGGCAACCCGATCGCCGAGCTCCAGATCATCCTGCGGTCCAAGTACCGCATCGGCCCCGTGGCAACGGTGCACCCGCGCGGCGAGAATGCCGCGTTCACCGCGAGGGTCACGATCCCGGCGACGACCTCACCGGGCCAGGCCATGTTGACCGATGTGCTCTCACCGCCGCACGGAGTCGTCCGGCTCGTCGTCCGTCGCTGACGTGCGAGCGTGAGTCTTGCGGATGTCTGCTCAATCCCATCGAGCCCGCGGCCGGCGACCCCACCGGACCGGCGGCAAAGGGACCGGGTCACACGACCACGACATTGCGCAATCCCGATGAAGTGAGGACCCCCGAGGAGTGGGCGAGGAGCTCCGGGCCGGCCTCGGGGAGCTCTGCCCCGGCCGGCCGGACGCCGTGCCGCCGGAACCCGATCACGACGACCCGGAGGGCAGGGTCGAGTTCGGCCAGCCAGGCCGCCGTACGGGCGAGCTGGTCGTCGCTCTCGTTGAACCCCGGCACCAGCAGCAGCCGCAGCTCGGTGAGCCGGCCGGCTGCGTGCAGGTGGCGGATCGAGTCCAGCACCAGCGCGTTGGAGCGGCCGGTGAGCCGCTCGTGGACGACCGGGTCGAGGGCCTTGAGGTCGACCATGAAGCCGTCGGTGAGCGGGAGCAGCCGGTCCCAGACCCGCGGGAGGGCGTGTCCGTTGGTGTCGACGTACGTCGTGAGCCGGGCGAGCCGGTCGTCGGAGCGGAGCGCGGTGAAGAGGTCGCGCACGAAGCGCCACTGCGCGGTGGCCTCGCCGCCGGAGACGGTCACGCCCTGGAGGTAGGGCTCCGCGTCCCGGATCTGGTCGAGGAGGTCGGGCACGGTGAGCTCGCGTGAGCCCGCGCCGCACGGCGGGATCGTCTCGGGGTTGTGGCAGGCCAGGCAGTCGAAGGGGCAGCCCTGGGTGAACACGACGAACCGGTTGCCCGGTCCGTCGACCCAGGAGAACGGGATGACGTCAGCGATCCGGGCCGGCGTCGAGCTCATGGGCCGTCACTCGCTTCGGTGCTCGTCGGTCGACGTGGGACTGGGCGACCGAACCGGCGCCCAGAAAGGTGCTGTCGTGACGCGCGCCCTTCTCGATCTTCGCCAGGTCCGACTTGCGCACCAGGTAACCCGTGATCCGGATGAAGTCGTTGCTGTCGAGGTTGAAGGTGAAGTCGCGCAGGCCGGTCTTGAAGGCACCGCGGATCACGTCGACCACGGCCTGCGGGTTGCGCCGCGCGGTCTCGTCGAAGGCGAGCACGTCGCTGATCCCGGCCGGGAACAGCACGTGGTGCGGCGCGATCGTCTGCAGGTGCTGCAGGAGTGAGGGCTCCTGTCCGACCGGGATCCGGCAGCCCGCGCTGACGCCGTCGTCGGAGTCGATGCCGGACTGGCTGTGCAGCAGCGCGCGGCCCCCGTTGCCCTCGCAGTAGGGCAGCGGCCGCGCGGCCACGAGATCGGCGACCTGGCGAAGGATCTCCTCGGCGAGCTCGTCGGCGACGAAGTCGTAGCCGTAGCGGCCGTCGTGGCCCTCGTGCTCGAGCACCAGCGAGACGGCCTCGGCCAGGCCGTAGACGCCGAACATGGCCGAGAACCGGTCGAGGTGCACCAGCCCGTCGCTGACCAGCCAGGAGTGCTCGAAGAACCCCGCCTCCTCGACCAGGTAACGGATCCGGGCCTCCATCAGCTCCGCGGTCAGCTCGACGTAGCGCGGCAGCAGCTCGAGGAGGTACGACGCCCGCGAGCCGTGGTGCTGCAGCGCGACCTGGCGCAGGTCGAGGCGCACCAGCGTGTGCGAGCCCCCACCGGTGCGCAGGGAGTTGTAGCAGGACGCGACGCCGTACTCCGGCCCGAGGCCCGCGCGCATCATCGGGTCGTTCACGAAGTGCGGCTGACCGCACGCGAACACCGTCTCGACGGCGTCGCGCAGGAGGTCGTCCGGGGTGAGCTCGGGGTCGACCTTCAGGCTGAGGTTCGGCACGACCTGCTGGAGCTCGCGCTCGAGTCGCAGAGCCGTCCGGCCCACCCGGGTGTCGCGCGGGCCGAGGTTCGCGTGGGTGAACGCGTCGGGCAGCATCCGGTCCAGCGAGATCCAGAACAGCCGCAGTCGACGGTGCAGCTCCTCGTCGTCGACTCCCGCGGCGAAGGGCTCGAGCAGCGCGTCGAGGTCGCCGAGCCATACCGGGTAGCCGGTGATCGACGGGACCTGCGTGTACGCGATCAACAGGTGGGTCAGCGCCTCGTCGAGGTCGTGGGCCGGCCCCAGCTCGAGGAACGCCGAACCCTCCCTCAGGAAGGCGGCGAAGTCGGGCAGGAGATAGCGAGGCCGGTGCGGCGCGTTGCCCTCGTACAGGTCGCAGATGACCCGCTTCTCCAGCGCCTCGGCGCAGGCCGCCGAGACCGGCGGGGGCTCCAGGGAGCCCTCGGCCAGCCCCGCGAGCCGGTGCATCCGCTGCCGGTAGGTCAGGGCCGGATCGTCGATGATCACGCGCGCCCGCTCGCGCAGCTCCAGGAGCTCCATGGGGCCAGCCTGCGCCGTGGGATCCGTCGCCCCACAGGGCCGGAGGTCCCCTCGACCCGGCAGGACGTCATGCGAAATGGTCGCCCGGCCAGCCACGTCACACACGTCGTTGCGCGAGGTCACCAGAAAGGTGGGATTGCCGGTGGGCTGCCGGGCGGTCACGCTGATGGCATGCACACCTTGCACATCGAGCACGCCATCTCCGACCTCGCCACCTGGCAGGGAGCCTTCGCCCGGTTCGCCGACACCCGCGCGGCCAGTGGCGTCGTCCGCGTGGTGATCCGGCAGCCGGTCGACGACGACCGCTACGTCGTCGTCGACCTCGACTTCGGCTCCGAGCAGGAGGCCGCGGCCTTCCTGGAGATCCTTCGCACGCGGGTGTGGTCGGTGCCCGACAACAGCCCCGCCCTCGTCGGCTCGCCCACGACCCGGATCCTCCGGACCGTGGACTGAAGCCGTCAGGCCAGGACGCTGACCGCGTCGATGAAGAAGCTGGTCGGCAGCGTGGAGTCGTTGACCGCCTGGAACTTCAGGGTGATCGTCTGTCCGGCATAGGCCGACAGGTCGACCGAGGCGGTGTTCCACGTGCCCTTGGTGGAGGCGTTGCTGAACGTCTTCAGGGTGGTGCCGTTGGCCTGGACGTTGAGCTTGTCGTACGCCGTGGTGCCGGACTCGGAGGTCGTGATGTAGGTCCGGAACGACAGGGTCTGCGACGTGGCCCCGGTCGGCACCGAGACCTGCTGGGTGGCCGACTGGGTCGACGAGACGGTGCCGCCGTCGAGCAGTGAGTGGGTGCCGGCGTAGGCCCGAGTGGTCACCACCGTGGCTCCCGAGCCCAGGCTCCAGTAGGAGTTCGCGGACTCGAAGCCGCCATTGGTCACGCGCTCCGACGGCGTACCAGTGCCTCCGCCGCCCCCGCCACCGGTCGAGCCGCCGACCAGCCACTGCGTCGCGTTGAGAGCCAGCGCCGCGTCGGTGCCGGCCGGGTCGTTCCAGCCGTTGAAGAGGGTGTTGCCCGACTGGCCGGTGCCGTCGTCGATCGGTGAGCTGTCGCCCCAGTAGGCCACGTGACCGAGCCCGAAGGTGCTGGTCACGAACGCCGCGCCCGTGGTGCCGCTCGCCGAGAAGCCGCTGCGGTAGAGCTCACCGCGCACCGCCCCGTTGTCGGCCGGGTGGAGGGTCGCCGTGGTCCCGTCGCGCAGGATCGCGCCCGTCACCGTGCCGAAGGGGCCCGCGATCACCGGGTCTCCGGCGGCCGACGAGCCGACCACGTTCGGGTTCTCGTTGGCGATGTCGAGCAGGTCGATCGAGAAGCCGAACGGGTCGGTGGAGTCCACGGTGTTGTTGGTCATCAGGTCGTTGAGCACCTTGACCGAGTCGGCTCCGTCGTTGTTGCGGTCGGAGTTGTTGTGGTCGCTGACCATGAACAACCCGCCACCGGCCCGGACGAACGTGAGGATGGCGGTCTTCTCGGCCGTCGTGAACAGGACGTTGGGCTCCGGCAGCACGAACTCGTCGTAGTGGCTGAGGTCCTGCGCGTTGGTCGGGTCGCCGTACGTGATCCGGCCGGTCGACGGCAGGGTCGCCAGCGAGTAGCTCCCCGTCCGTTGCAGGGCGACGCCCCACGCCGAGATCGCGCCGGTCCAGCTGGTCTCGCTGGTGGGGCCGGCGTTCTGCCCGAGCGGGTCGGGCTGGCTGGTCGAGATGACCCAGTCGGCGTTGCCGGCGGTCTCCGCCGAGGTGTTGTCGAAGAGCACGCGGTACGGCGGGGTGGCCGCCGTCGCCGGGCTCTGGAGGGCGAGGCTCGCGCCGGCGATCAGCGCACACGCGAGCAGGACTGATTTCACATCTTCCCGAGACATGCCCAGCAATCTAGGGCCGCGGCATCCCGGGGGCCAGGGTCGCGCCGAGGCTCGTATCCAGACGGGCCGAACCGAAGGACGGAGGCCAAGCCGAGGCGCGGCTGCCACGTGCCGACCGGGGTTGTGTCCGCAGGAGTACGAGGGCAAAGGGCGACGAACGCACTCATCTGCCCGGAGCGGGACGCAGGCTGACGGCGGTACCCGCCCCGGAGTACGGCTAGTCGGTTGCGATCCGGAGACGCACGGCCTCGTGGGGCGACTCGCCCGGTTCGACGTGTCCGCCGGCGAGGTCCCAGCAGTCGGGATACCACCGACGCGATGGATGGCGATGCACCAGGAGCACGAGGCCGTCGCGCACCAGCGCAGCGAGCGAGATCTGAGTCCGGGCGACCATGGCGCTCAGGCTAGGGCGAAACCGCACGCACCTGTCGCCTGAGGGGATCGCCGATGCGCGATACGTTGAACTGATCGAGCCCTGACCCCGTCAGGGTGCCCAGGGATGGAAGCGAGATGCGCAACCGGTCCGCGCCGCCCGCGTCGGTGACGCCCGTGCTGTCGTACCCGGACGTCGCTGCCGCCGTGGAGTGGCTGACGCGCACGTTCGGGTTCGTCGAGCACGTGCGGATCGGCGACCACCGTGCGCAGCTGGGGTTCGGCGACGGAGCGATCGTCGTGGCTGATGAGAGCCAAGGCCGGCGCGCCCCCGCGACCGATGGGGACACGCACTCGGTCATGGTCCGGGTCGACGACGTGGACGACCACTACGAGCGGGTCAGCGCGGCGGGTGCGCAGGTCGTCAGCACCCCGGAGACTCATGCGTACGGCGAGCGACAGTACGCCGTCATCGACCTCGCCGGGCACCGCTGGACCTTCACCCAGTCCGTCACCGACGTCAGCCCGGAATCGTGGGGCGGCACCACCGCAGTTCCCTGGTGAGAGGTCCCTGCAGCGTCAGCGGTTGAGGGCGCTGGTCCACGCCTGGGCGAAGGCCGCCACGTCCCCGTAGCGATCGTGAGGAGCTGGTCGGCAGGCGCGCTGGACGACCTGGGCAAGCTCGGGCGAGCCGCAGAAGTCCTCGGCGCGCTCGGTCAGCCGGGTGCCGAAGTGCCAGACCAGCCGGCCCAGGGTGAAGACCGTGGTGCGCTCGTCGATGGCCGCGCCGAGCTCGAGCTCCTCGGGCGCCATGAACCGGGTCGCGCCGAACATCCGGCCCATGTCGTTGAGGCTCGGGCCGCGGCGGTAGCTGTCGAGGTCGACGACCTTGAGCGCGCCGGTCGCGAAGTCGACGATCAGGCAGCCGTCGTAGAGATCCCCGGCCACCCAGCCTGCCTCGGCGAGTGCCACGTGGAGGTCGACCAGCACGTCGAAGACGCCGAGCAGCAGCTGGGCCGGGAGGTGGGCGAAACGCTGGTACGCCGAGGCCGGGTCGGCGCGCCGGTCGCGGGGCACGTTCACCAGCTCGCCGGGCGCCGCCTCGTAGACCAGGGCGGGACCGGCCGGTGACTCGATCACGTTGAGCAGTCGGGGCAGCGCGGGGTGGTCGCAGGACCGGGCCAGCTCCACGGCGTTGCGCAGCAGCCCGACCCGCCCCGCGTGGTCGAAGTAGGGCACGGCCGCGCCCGGCACCGGCGGCGCGTCCGGGCCCGCGGTCTTCACGAACAGGCACCGGTCCCCGACGTCGACGAGCCACGACACGTTGCCGGAGTCCTGGGTCAGGTGCGCGAACTCCGCGACCACCGTCCCCCGCTCGCCGACGTAGTCCCGCGGGTCCGCGCCGATGGTGGTGACGCTCAGCAGGTCGGACATCCCGCAGAGGTTACCGGCGCGCGGACCTCACGAGTGCCGGCGCTGCAGCGCCACGTCGTACGCCGTGTCGAGGCCGGCGCGGAGCAGCTCGATCAGCCGGGGCACCTCGTCGACGGCCAGCCGGAAGGAGCCGGCGCAGATGTTGTCACGCCACAGCGAGAGCACGACCAGCTCGGCCTCCTGGTGCCACGAGACCCGCATCGCACGGTTGCCACCGCGCGCGTCGAGGAAGATCTCCCCGGTCGCGGGCAACGGACGCGCGGCGATGGCCATGACCCAGTTTCCCCCCGCGGCGGTGATCGCGCCAGCGTTGCACCTCATCAGGGATAATCGCCGCATGCCCGAGCTGCCGGAGGTGGAGGCGCTGGCCCTGGATCTCAAGGGCCGGCTCGACGGGCGCGCCCTGACCCGCATCCACGTGGTCGCGTTCAGCGCGCTGAAGACGTTCGACCCGCCGGTGCAGGCGCTCGAGGGCACGCTGGTCGACGACGTCACCCGGCACGGCAAGTTCATCGACATCGAGGCCAGCGGACTGCACCTGATCTTCCACCTCGCGCGGGCCGGCTGGATCCGCTGGCGCGACGAGGTGCCGGCGCTGCCGCCCAAGCCGAGCATGAAGTCACCGCTCGCGGTGCGGGTGGTGCTCGACGACGAGACCGGGCTCGACGTCACCGAGGCCGGCACCAAGAAGAGCCTGGCGATGTACGTCGTACGCCGGGCCGCCGACGTGCCCGGCATCGCCAGCCTCGGCCCCGACCCGATGGACGACGCGTTCACCCCCGACGTGCTGCACCGGATCCTGGAGGACGCCGGCCGCTCGCAGATCAAGGGCGTGCTGCGCCACCAGGGCACCATCGCCGGCATCGGCAACGCCTACAGCGACGAGATCCTGCACGCCGCGAAGATGTCGCCCTTCAAGCCGGCCAACAGCCTCGACCAGGTGGAGTTCGACCGGCTGTTCGCCGCGATCAAGGACGAGCTCGGCGACGCGGTCGCCCGCTCCCGCGGGCTGGCGGCCAGCGAGCTGAAGGGCGAGAAGAAGTCGCACCTCGCGGTGCACGGCCGCACCGGGCAGGCCTGCCCGGTCTGTGGCGACACGGTGCGCGAGGTCAGCTTCGCCGACTCCAGCCTGCAGTACTGCCCGACCTGCCAGACCGGCGGGAAGCCCCTCGCCGACCGCCGGATGTCGCGTCTGCTGAAGTAGGGACATGGAGATCCCGACCGCGGCCGTCGACGGCGTACCCGATCCGCTGCCCGAACACCTGGTCGTGCTCGATGTCCGCGAGGACGACGAGTGGGAGGCCGGCCACATCGAGGGCTCGGTGCACATCCCGCTGATGCACCTGGCCAGCCGCTTCGCCGAGGTGCCGACCACCGGGCAGACGCTGGTGGTGTGCCGGGTCGGTGCCCGCTCGGCCCAGGCGGCGGCCTATCTCCTGCAGCAGGGGGTCGACGCCGTCAACCTCGCGGGTGGGCTCGCCGCCTGGGCGAACGCGCAACGGCCGCTGGTCACCGACGACGGTCGGCCGCCGCGGGTGCTGTGACCCGCGGCGGTCGGACCGGTCAGCTCGAGGGCGCGCTCGGAGTCGAGTCGGAGCTCGGCACGCAGGCCTGAGCCAGGTAGGTCGTGAACGCCACGACGTCCTTCTGGTCGGTGGCGCTGAGGCCCTTCTCCATGGCGGTCAGGTCCGCCGACTTCGCGTTGTCGGGCAGCGTCTCGAGGTGGTCGACGAGCACCTCGAAGCCGTGCCGAGCGTCGGCGGCGATGCCGCTCGGGGTGCCGACGGCCTGGAGCTTGTCCGCGGCCTGCTTCGGCGTCGTAGAGCTGGCCATGTTCTGGAACGTGCCACAGAAGTCGGACGTGCTCGCACCGGACGGGGCGCCCGCGGCACCGGCCGGGGCGGCCGTCGAGCTGCTGCCACCGCCACACGCGGCCACGACACCGGTCATGGCGAGCAGGCCGGCGGCGGCCAGCGTCTTCTTCACAAACATGGGTGTTCCCCTCTGATGTACGACGTGATGTCAGTCGCCACTGTGCCTGTTCGACCGTCCATACGCACGTTGCGGGTCGAGGGTTCGACCGAAATCGGCGTCGGGAGTGGTCAGCACCACACGCAGCCGGTCGAGGTAGTCGGCCCGCGACACCTCCGTGACGCCCAGCGAGGCGAGGTGGGGCGTCTGCCACTGGGTGTCGACCAGCCGGTCCTGCCCGTCGTCGAGGACGGCGACCAGGCCGAGCAACGCCACCTTGGACGCGTCGGTCTCGTGGTGGAACATCGACTCGCCCGCGAACAGCCCACCCATCGCCACGCCGTACAGCCCTCCGACGAGGCGGTCGTCGCGCCAGGTCTCCACCGAGTGCACCCAGCCCAGCTCGTGCAGGCGGAGGTACGCCGTGCGGATCTGGTCGTCGATCCAGCCCTGCGGCCGGCGCGGGTCGGCACAGGCGTCGATCACCTCGGCACACGCGGTGTCGACCCGGATCTCGAAGCTCCGCGCCGAGCGTCGCAGTGAGCGTGAGACGCGCAGCTCGGAGGGGACCAGCACGCCGCGCCGGATCGGGCTGAACCACGCCATCGGCGCGCGGCGGCGGCCGATCGGCATCGGGAACAGTCCCCGGCGGTAGGCCTCGAGCACGGTCCCGGGCTCGAGGTCGGCCCCGGTGGCGACGAGGTCGTCCTCGGCGTGGAACCGCTCCGGTCCCGGGAAGTCCCAGGCGCTCGGGGGCGGTTCGGCGGGCACGTCGCCCACGGTAGTCATCCGGGGCGGGAACGTAGGATCGGCACATGGCCGGGAGCGGTACGACGGGCAGCAGTCCGGTGGGGAGCGTGGGGCGCCAGCTCGCCCCGCGGCTGGTCGAGCTCGCCCCGGGGCTGACCGCGACGTTCGTGCGCGAGGCGCTGCACCGCGCCATCCACGGCATCGGGCCGCTGCCGCCGGCCGCGTCGGCCGCCGAGAAGCAGCTGCGCGAGCAGCGTGGGAACGTCGACAAGGCGATCCACGAGGTGATCCAGAACCACGTCCGCTATGCCGGCGCCCAGGGCTTTGTGACCAACATCGGTGGGCTCACCACGATGGCGTTCGCGGTGCCGACCAACATCACCGGGTTGGCGTTGGTCGAGTGCCGGATGATCGCCGGCATCGCGCACCTGCGCGGCTACGACCTGACCGATCCGCGGGTGAGGAACGCGATCCTGGTCTGCCTGCTCGGCGAGGAGTCGGTGGCCGCCCTGGTGAAGGCCAAGAAGCTGCCCGCCCCGCCGATGGCGCTGGCCACCGCGCCGGCCCACGACCCCAGCCTCGACAAGGTGATCTCGGCGCAGGTCGCCTCCGACCTGGTCGCCAAGGTCGCCGGCAAGCGGATCGCCGGCTCGGTCGGTCGCCGGGTGCCGCTGGTCGGCGGCTTCGTCGGCGCGAGCGTGGACGGTTACGCGACCTGGAAGATCGGTCGCTACGCCGACCGCGAGCTCCTGCCCCTGGCCCGCCGGTAGGCCCGCATCGCCAGCCGGCCGGCCCGGCCGGTCTCGAGCCGGCGCACCAGCTTCTGGCGCCAGCGGTACGTCGGGCGGAGGTAGGCCTTCTCCAGCTCGCGGTGGGCCTGGTCGAGGTCGCCCTGCCGGTGCCCGAGCTCGTGCCGGAGCCGGGCGTTGTCGAGGAGCAGCGCCTTGAGCGCATCGACCGCGGCACCGGCGACCAGCGCCTCGTCGGGGTGGTCGGGGTCGGCGTACTCCGTCAGCGGCGGACCGCCGCGCAGGTCGTCGAGGTCGCCAACGACGTCGTAGCCGCGGCGTCGTACCTCGTCGATCCAGGCGTCCTCGAGCTCGGTCGCCCAGGGGTGGACGTCGGGCGGCAGCCCCAGCCGCGGGGAGCCGGTGCGGCGCGACAGGGTCTGGTGGGCCAGCAGCTCGCGGACCAGCGGCCGGTAGTCGGCGGGCTCGAGCTCCTCGTTGGCGGCCCGGTTGATCCGGCGGATCAACGCGGTCTCAGGGGCGCCGAGCGAGGGGTTCATCCGCTCACCGTCGAGGGCCAGGGAGACACCGGTCAGCCCGAACGCCTCGGTGAACCGCTGCCACAGCAGGTCGGGTGAGCCGCCGGCGGGAGGCACGGTGACCACGTGCACGTGCTCGGGCGGCAGGTCGTGGCCCCAGCGGTCGAGGATGTCGGGGATCTCCTGGACGCCCCAGAACCAGGTGGCGATCCGGCCCTCGCGGCGCGGGTCCTGGATCTGGTCGAGGAAGCGGCCGTAGGGCAGGGCCGCCCGGTGCTTGACGTTCTCCTGCCACTCCGCCGGGATCTGGCGGACCAGGTCGCGCACCGACAGCACGAGGTGGACCTCCGCGTCGTCGCCGTGGCCGAGGGTCTCCAGAGCGTGGCCGATCTGGGCCCGCGACGCGGTGGCCAGGATCTCGTGGCTGATGATCGAGGTGCCCGGCCAGCGGCGTACCTGCGCGGCCAGGTGGTCCCATGCCCCGATCGCGTCGGTCTCGAGGCCGCCCCACGGCAGCCGCATCAGGTCGAGCGCGGCCAGGAAGTGGTCGTCGAAGCGCTCCGCGGGGTAGCGGATGCTCTTGGTCAGCAGCTTCTCGCGGTTGTTGAACAGCACGTGCTGGAGGTACGACGTGCCGGTCTTGGGCGTGCCGACGTGGAGGTAGACCTTCTTGGTCACACACTCTCCCCAGGCTCGTCGAGGGCCCCGGCCGGAGGTCCGAGCAGCACCTGCATGGCCAGCGCGAGCACCCGCTCGTCGTCGGGTGCGGCAACCCCCACCCGTTCACCGGGCCGGCCCGCCGCCGGCGCCGCGGACGGATCGGGGAGGTCGCCGTGAACAGCGTAGTCACCGCGACCGAGGCGCCGACGCTGGTCGGTGGTCCGCTCGGCAAGCCAGGGCCGGTGCCGCTCGGGCACGAGCAGCGTGGCGCCGTCGAAGCCGGCCAGCAACGGGCGGAGGCGGTGCCACAGCAGCAGGGCGCGTCGCTCGGGCGGCACCAGGGAGCCGACGACCGGGCCGATCCGCCGGGCCAGCTCGATCGCGTCCGCCGAGAGATCGGGCCTGGTCGTCGCCGGGTGTCGCAGGCCGGCGAGGCGCGCACCGTACGGCGGGTCGTCGAGCACGACGTGGACCCGACCGGCGCCGACCCGGGCCGCCCAGGCGCGGGCGGTCCCGGCCAGGTCGATCCGCGGCGGGAGGGCGCCGCCGCGGGCGGCCGCGGCGACCCATTCGGGCCAGGGACGCACGCCCTCGGTGCCGAAGCAGCGGGCCGTCCAGGCGTGCACCAGCATCTGCTCGGTGTCGGTGCCGAGGACGACGACGGTGGCCCCGGAGCCCCCCGGCGGCCGGCCGTCGGCGACCAGGGCCTCGCGGAAGGGCCGGGCCAGCTCGGGATCGCCGAGCAGTCGGTAGCGACGACGGAAGCGTCGGGTCGGGCGGGGCGGTGCGGGCTCGCCCGCCGCCACGACGTCCTCGGCGATCAGGGCGGTGGCCACGCGGACCAGCTCGTCGGGCGGGAGCTCGGAGGGGTCGACCGGCGCGGGTCCGAACCGGGTGCGGGGCAGGACTCCGACCAGGCCCAGGTCGGGCCGGCCCCGGCCCGGTGCGCTGGCGGCCAGGACGCGTCCGGCCAGCTCGGGGCCGGGCACGCGCTGCTGGTTGAGCCGGCGCAGGAGCTCCAGCTGCTGGGCTCCGGGCAGGTAGCGACCGGCCTGCTCGCGTGCCGGTGCCCGGTCCTGCCACGCCGACCAGGGCGTCGTACCGCCGGAGCGGAGGTGGCCCACCCAGCCCCAGGCACGGGCCTGCCCGTCGGTCTCGCTCGCCGACGACGGGGCCGTCACGGCGCGGTCACCGGCCACGGAGCTCGCGGGCCCGGCGGACCCGGGCGCGCAGGGTGCCGTCGGGGTCGGGACGCGACGCGGCCTCCTCGGTCATCGCGGCGAGGGCGTCGAGGGCGGCCTTGAGCTGGAGCTTCGGGGGCACCTTGTCGGGGTTGCGGTAGGTCGGGGGGTCGGTGGGCTGCAGGTCGGTGAGGTCGCCGACGACGTCGATCCCGCTGCCCTCGATCCAGTCGACCCAGGCGCGGCCGCGCTCGGCGGCCCAGTCGTGCAGCTTCGGCGGCAGGGTGATCGGCCGGGAGCGCCGACGGGCGGCGAGGGTCTCCTCGGCGAGCATGCCCCGGATCAGCTGGTCGTGCTCGGACTCGCGCCGGGTGGTGCGATCCATGCGCTGGTTGAGCCGGCGCAGCACCTGGGTCTCGGCCATGCCGAGGGAGGTGTTGACCCGCTCGCTGTCCTCGGGCGCCCAGGCCGGGTCGATGCCGAAGACCGTGCAGAGGCGCGACCACAGCAGCCCTGGGTCGGCGCGGGCGGCCTCGACGCTCGGGACGGTCACCACGTGGACCCGGTCGGGCGTCAGCCCGGCGCTCCACTGCTCGAGCACGGCGGGCAGGTCGAAGGCCCGGGCGAACCACGGTGGCCGGTCGCCGGTCACCCGCCCGAGGTAGCGCCGGTAGCTCCAGCGCCGCCCCTGCTTGACGCTCTCCTGCCAGCCCGCCGGCACCTGCCGGGCCAGGTCGCGCGCGGAGTAGACGACGTGGACCTCGCTGTCGGCGAGATCGGCCATCAGCCGGGCGATGTGCTGCGGCTGCGCTGGGGCGAGGATCTCGTGGCTGATGATCACCGAGCCGGAGAGCCGGCCGATCCGCTTGACCAGGCTGTCCCAGGCGCCGGAGGCGTGGCCGGGCGGGCCACCCCAGTCCTGACCGAGCAGGTCGAGCGCGGCCCGGAAGTGGAACATCCCGGGGCTGACGAACGTCGAGCCCGACGGCACGTGCACGTCGTGCTGGGCCAGGGTGCGGGCGTTGCGGGCCAGCCGGTCCTGCAGGTACGTCGTACCGGTCTTCGGCGCACCGATGTGCACGTAGACCCTCCGACTCATGGCCGCGATCATGCCAGTCCGACCGGGGATCCTCCTCCACAGCCCCATCGGGATAGTCCGTGACGATTCGCATGCCGATCGGCCCCGGAAGGATGCGTTTCGTCACGGACTATCCCGGCAATGGCGGGTTCTCCACAGGGGAGGGGGGTCAGCCGGAGAGGGCGCGGACCACGGCCGAGGGGCTGGGGCGGCCGAGGTGGCCGGCCAGCCAGGTGCTGGTCGCGACCAGCGCGGCCAGGTCGACGCCGTGCTCGATCCCGAGCCCGGCGAGGAACCACACGAGGTCCTCGGTGGCGAGGTTGCCGGTGGCGCTCTTGGCGTAGGGGCAGCCGCCGAGGCCGCCGGCGCTCGCGTCGTACGTCGTGATGCCGGCGCGCAGGCCGGCGTGGGCGTTGGCGAGGGCCTGGCCATAGGTGTCGTGGAAGTGCAGCGCGAGCGCGTCGACCGGCGTGCCTGCCAGGCGGAACGCGTCCACCAGCGCGGTCACGTGGCCGGCGGTGCCGACCCCGATGGTGTCCCCGAGGCTGAGCTGCGAGGCCCCGAGGTCGAGCAGCCGCCGCCCGACCGAGACGACCTGCTCGATCGGCACGGCACCCTCCCAAGGGTCGCCGAAGCACATCGAGACGTAGGCCCGCACGTCGAGCCCCGCGTCGCGGGCACGCCGTACGACGGGCTCGAACATCGCGAACTGCTCGTCCAGGCTGCGGTTGAGGTTCTTCTGCGCGAACGTCTCGGTGGCGCTGCCGAAGATCGCGACGTGCCGGCAGCCGAGCTCCAGGGCCCGGTCGAGACCGCGTTCGTTGGGCACCAGCACCGGGAGGTCGCGACCGGCGTCCCCGAGCCTGGCCATCAGCTCCTCGGCGTCGGCGAGCTGGGGCACCCACCTCGGGTGCACGAAGCTGGTCGCCTCCACCACCGGCAGCCCGGCCGCGAGCAGCCGGTGGATCAGCTCGGCCTTGACCTCGACCGGCACCAGGGCGGCCTCGTTCTGCAGCCCGTCACGCGGCCCGACCTCGTAGATCGTGACCCGGGCCGGCAGCCCCTCCTCGCGGACGGTCATCGGCAGCTCGGTCATGCCGAGCCCCCCTCCGGTAGGGCGTCGGGCGAGACCACGAACAGCGTCGCCCCGAGCGCCACCTGGGCACCGACCTCGGCGGCGACCGACTCGAGGGTCCCGGCGAACGGCGCCTTCAGCGACAGCTCCATCTTCATCGCCTCCATCATGCCGAGCACGTCGCCCGCCTCGACCCGGTCACCCACGTCGACCCGGACCTCGAGCACGGTGCCGGGCATCGGCGCACCGATCGTGCCGTCGCCGACGGCGACATGGTCGGCGAGCCGGTCGGGACCGGTGAGCACGTGCCGCTGGCCGCGGTAGGACACCTCGACGATGTCGGGCTGCACGTTGACCACGGCCCGCTCGGTGTGGCCGTCGATGACCAGCTCCAGCACGTGGTTCTCCGCGCTGACCATCTGCACCGGGATGCCGTCGACGGTCCCGAGGTGCCGGTCGACCACGACCTCACGGTCGAGCTCGACGACGATCGGCGCGGGCGCCCCGCCGAGCCGGAAGCCGTCGCGCTGGAACGGGTGGCCGGTGTCCAGCGACGACAGCATCGCCGAGACCCACGCGGCCATGACCCGCGGCACGTCGTGGTCGGGGGCCGGCACGTCGTGGTGGTCGAGCCACGCGGTGTCGATCGTGGCGTCGCGGAACTCGTCGCTCGCGACCAGCGCGCGCAGGAAGCCGGCGTTGGTGGTCAGGCCCAGGATCGCGGTGTCGTCGAGCGCGTGCAGGAGCGCCTGGCGCGCGCTCTCGCGGTCGGGGCCGTGGGCGATCACCTTGCCGAGCATCGGGTCGTACGACGTGCTGACCGTCTGGCCGGTCTCGAGCGCCTGGTCGACGCGCGCCGACGAGGTCCACCTGACCAGCGTGGCGGTCCCGGCCTGCGGCAGGAAACCGCCGAAGGAGTCCTCGGCGTACACCCTGGCCTCGATCGCGTGCCCGTGCAGTGTGAGGTCCTCCTGGCGCAGGGACAGCGGTGCGCCGGCGGCGACCCGCAGCTGCTCCTCGACCAGGTCGATGCCGCCGCAGACCAGCTCGGTGACCGGATGCTCGACCTGGAGGCGGGTGTTCATCTCCAGGAAGTAGAAGTCGCCGGTGTGGGCGTCCAGCAGGAACTCCACGGTGCCGGCGTTGGTGTAGCCGACCTCGCGGGCCAGCGCGACCGCGGCGCTGGTGAGGCGGTGCCGCAGGTCGGCGTCGACGGTGGGCCCCGGCGCCTCCTCGAGCTCCTTCTTGTGGCGCCGCTGGGTCGAGCAGTCGCGCTCGAAGAGGTGGATGACCTCGCCGTGCGTGTCGCCGAGCACCTGCACCTCGAGGTGGCGCCCGGACTCGACGTACTTCTCGATCAGCAGGGTGTCGTCGCCGAACGCGCCCCGCGCCTCGCGGGCGGCGGCCGCCGCGGCGGCGGCGTACTGGTCGGCGGAGCGCACGATCCGCATCCCCTTGCCGCCACCGCCGGCCGCGGCCTTGACCAGCACCGGGTAGGCGAACGACGTCGGGTCGGCGTCGAGGTCGTACGACGGCACCACCGGCACGCCGGCCGCGACCGCGATCGCGCGGGCGTGGTCCTTGCGGCCCATCCGGTCCATCACGTCCGCGGTCGGGCCGACCAGGCGGAGGCCGGCTGCCTCGACGGCGCGGGCGAACGCCGAGCGCTCGGACAGGAAGCCGTAGCCGGGGTGGATCGCGTCGGCGCCTGCCTCGACCGCGGCGGCGACGACGGCGTCGATGTCGAGGTAGCTCGCGACCCGGAGCGCCCGGTCGGCCGCCTTCACGTGCGGCGCCTCGACATCGAGGTCGGTGAACACCGCGACCGTGTCGATGCCGAGCCGGCGGCAGGTGCGGAAGACGCGCAGCGCGATCTCGCCGCGGTTGGCGACCAGGACGGTGCGGATCACGGAGGTGACGGGGTCAGTGGAGTCCATTCCGGTCACATTCGGAAGATGCCGTAGGAGGGCTCGGGGATCGGCGCGTGGGCCGCGACCGCGAGCCCCATGCCGAGCACCCGGCGGGTGTCGACGGGGTCGATCACGCCGTCGTCCCAGAGCCGCGCGGTCGAGTAGTACGGCGAGCCCTGCGCGTCGTACTGGTGGCGGATCGGCGCCTTGAACGACTCCTCGTCCGCGCTGCTCCAGTCCTCGCCCCGGGCGTCGAAGCCGTCGCGGCGCACCGTCGCGAGCACCGAGGCGGCCTGCTCGCCGCCCATCACCGAGATCCGCGCGTTGGGCCACATCCACAGGAAGCGCGGGTCGTAGGCGCGGCCGCACATGCCGTAGTTGCCGGCACCGAACGAGCCGCCGATGACGACGGTGAACTTCGGGACCACGCTGCAGGCCACGGCAGTGACCAGCTTGGCGCCGTCGCGGGCGATGCCGCGGTTCTCGTACTCCTTGCCGACCATGAAGCCGGTGATGTTCTGCAGGAAGACCAGGGGGATCTTGCGCTGGTTGCACAGCTCGATGAAGTGGGCTCCCTTGAGCGCGGACTCGCTGAACAGGATCCCGTTGTTGGCGACGATCCCGACCTCGCGCCCCCAGATCCGGGCGAAACCGGTGACCAGGGTCTCGGCGTAGAGCTTCTTGAACTCATGGAACCTGCTGCCGTCGACGACGCGCCGGATCACCTCGCGCACGTCGTACGGCGTGCGGGTGTCGGTGGGCACCACGTCGTACAGGCTCTCGGGGGACTCATTCGGCTCCTCGATCGCGACCGCTGGTCGAGCGGAGTCGAGCACAGGCCGAGGCAGGGTGTCCACGATGCTGCGCACGATCGCCAACGCGTGGACGTCGTCGTCGGCGAGGTGATCGACCACCCCCGAGGTGCGGGCGTGCACGTCACCGCCGCCGAGCTCCTCGGCGGTGACGACCTCACCGGTCGCGGCCTTCACCAGCGGCGGCCCGCCCAGGAAGATCGTGCCCTGGTTCTTCACGATCACCGACTCGTCGCTCATCGCCGGAACGTAGGCGCCGCCCGCCGTGCACGAGCCCATCACGCTGGCGATCTGGGGGATGCCGCGGGCGGACAGGTTGGCCTGGTTGAAGAAGATCCGGCCGAAGTGCTCCTTGTCGGGGAACACGTCGTCCTGCATCGGCAGGAACGCCCCGCCGGAGTCGACGAGATAGATGCAGGGCAGGCGGTTCTCGGCTGCGATCGTCTGCGCACGCAGGTGCTTCTTGACCGTGAGCGGGTAGTAGGTGCCGCCCTTGACGGTCGCGTCGTTGGCGACGATCACGCACTCGCGGTCGTTGACGCGGCCGATGCCGGTGACGATGCTCGCGCTGGGCACGGCGTAGTCGCCTCCCTCAGGACCCGCGTACATGCCGAAGGCGGCCAGGGCGCTCAGCTCGAGGAACGGGCTGCCCGGGTCGAGCAGCCGGTCGATCCGGTCGCGCACCAGGAGCTTGCCGCGGTCGGTGTGCTTGGCACGCGCCGCCTCGCTGCCGCCACGTCGTACGACGTCGAGGTGCCGGTGCAGCTCGGCCACCAGCTCACGCAGATCGGTCACGGGTCAAGGTTAGCGATCATTAACCAGGGGTGCCACTGCTCGCATCGCGAACCCGCCTCACAGACCGTTAACGACCGCTAACCTGTCTCGCGTGAGCCGGCGGGAGCAGATCCTCGACAGCGCAGCCGAGCTGTTCGCGGCCAAGGGTTTTCACGGCGTCTCCGTGGGCGAGCTCGGTCGGGCCTGCGGCATCACCGGGCCCGCGCTCTACAAGCACTTCCCGTCCAAAGACGCGGTGCTGGCCGAGATGCTGGTGAGCATCAGCGAGCGGCTGCTGGCCGAGGGTCGCGACCGGGTGGCCCGTGCCGGCGACGCGGACCAGGCGCTCGACGCGCTGGTGGCGTGGCACATCGACTTCGCCCTCCGGCACCGCGCCCTGATCGTGGTCCAGGACCGCGACTGGCAGTCGCTGCCGCCCGACGCCCGGGAGCGGGTGCGCACCCTGCAGCGTGAGTACGTCGACGTCTGGGCCGCCCAGCTGCGCCGCCTGCACCGCGGCCTGCACACCGACCGGGCGCGGGCCATGGCGCACGCGGCGTTCGGCCTGATCAACTCCACACCGCACAGCGGGCTGATCCCCGACGAGGCCATGCGCGGCGTGCTGCACCGGATGGCGATGGGCGCCCTGACCGGGCCGCCGGCCGAGACCCGCACGAGCGAGCAGGGAACCTGAGCACCCCGCCGCGACTCATGGCACCCTGAGAGCCCGATCACGGGCGGGGCGACAGGGGACGGCATGTCGAAGGTGAAGGCGAGCGACGGCTTCCGGCGCACGGGTGGCGGCGCCGTTGCGTTGGCGCTGGTCGCCCTCGCCGGCGGCCACGCCGGCTCGGCCCAGGCGAGGGGCACGGCACCGCGTCCGGCGTGGGCCGGCTTCGCTGCCGACGCCCAGCACACCGGCGTCGCCGTGGCATCGCCGCAACCGCTCGACCACCTCCACTGGCAGGCGCGGGTCGACCATCATCCGCAGTACTCCGGAGGCGAGGGCCCGTTCTCCCACTACGGCTCGCCGATGATCACCAGCACCAACACCGTCGTGGTGCCGACCCGGCTCGGCGCACGCGCAGGCTTCCAGCTACGGGCGTACGCCGGCAGCGATGGCGTCCGGAAGTGGCGCCTGTCCACCGACTACACGCTGCCGACCGGGGTCAGCCTGCGGTTCCCACCGCCGCTGCCCGCCGCGCTGGTCGACGACACCCACGTCGCCGTGGCCGCCGCGGGCGGCACCCTGCTGATCCGCTCCGGGGTGGACCGCGCGCACGGGCGACTCCAGCGCGTCGCGTTCTACGGTCTCGGTCACTACCGGGCGCACCGCGCCGCCTATCGCGCGGACGTCCAGATCACCACGCCCCTGACGACCGGTCCCGACGGATCGCTGTACTTCGGCTACTCGGCGACCCGGAGGACGCCCGGGCAGCTGCGCAGCGGGATCGCCCGCATCTCTCCCTCCGGACACGGCAGCTGGGTGCCCGCCCGAGACCTGGCCGGGGCGCAGCGCAGCAGCCGGATCGCCCTGAGCGGTGCCCCGGCCCTGTCGCCCGACGGCACGACCGGCTACGTCGCCGTCGTCTCCGGCCAGCAGGCGCGCCTGGTCGGCTTCGACACCGCCACGTTGCAGCCGAAGTACCGCCACCACCTGGTCGACCCCGCGACCGCCACCCCGGCGACCGTCCTCGCCGAGTCGTCCGCGACCCCCACGGTCGGCCCGGACGGCGACGTGTTCTACGGCGTCCTGGAGAACCCCCTGGGTCAGCACGACGACCGGGGCTGGCTGCTGCACTTCGACAGCACCCTGAGCCAGGTCAGGACGCCCGGCTCGTTCGGCTGGGACCAGACCGTCTCGGTCGTCCCGGCCGCCTCCGTGCCGAGCTATGCCGGCGGCTCGTCGTACCTGCTGGTGAGCAAGTACAACAACTACCTCCTCGGCCCGCACGGCGACGGTCGCAACCGGCTCGCCCTGCTCGACCCGCATGCCGACCAGCAGGACCGGTTCTCCGATGTCCGCGTCCTGCGTGAGGTGCGGACCGTGCTCTCGCCGCGACACCCGCCGAAGACCCCGCCGGGCACCCGCTACGAGTGGTGCATCAACTCGATCGCGGTCGATCCCACGACCGGCTCGGCGATCGCGAACAACGAGGACGGCCACCTCTACCGCTGGGACCTCGACACCGGGCAGCTCACCGACGACCTCAGGCTCAACGGGCCGCGCGGGCAGGCGTACACCTCGACCGTGATCGGCCCCGACGGCACGGCGTACGCGATCCAGAACGCGGTGCTCTACGCCGTGGGCCGCTGAGAGCTGTCTGCTCAGACCAGGTGGTCGATCTCGGCCGCCGGGTCGTCGAGGAGAGCCAGCACGCGAGCGGCCCGGACGGCGGCGTCCACCGCGGTTGCGAGGTCGCCCTCGGGCTCGTCGGCGGACCGGACGGCATCCGGGCCGTGGGCGCGGGGGGCGGCGAGGGCGGCCAGATCGGCCTCGAGCGCCTCGGGTGAGAGCCCGCGCAGCCGCAGCAGCACCCAGGGGTCGCCGTCGATCAGCCAGGCCACCTGGAGCAGCACCGCGAGGGCGTGCCGGCACGGGTCGACCCACGACTGGCACGGGCACGCCGAGCCCAGCTCGCCGCCGTAGGGCAGGAGCTCGACACCGACCTCCTCGGCCTGCTCGACGAGCCGGTGCGGGAGCTCGCCCGCCAGCAGCCCGGCCAGGTGCCCGGACTCGCCGGCCACGACCTCCACGAACGCCCGCAGGCTGGTCGGGTCGAGCTCCGGCACGGTGGCCACCACGGTCCAGACGTCGGCACCGTCGAGGCAGCGCGCCACCACCTGCCCGGCGTCGACGGTGATCTGGCCGATGCCGCCGCCGCGCGAGAGCACCCGAGCGGCGTGCAGGTCGTTGTCGGAGTACGACGCCTCCTCGACCGCGCGGACCCACGCGCGGCCCCACCACGTGGCCGCCCGCGAGGTGCTGCGCCGGGGCGGGATGCGGGTGAAGGTGATCCCCGAGAACGCGGTCACGGCTGCCTCCGGAGGGCGACGAGGTCGTGCAGCTCGTCGTTGCTGAGCTCGGTGAGCGCGCCCTCGCCGCGGGCCAGCACGGCATCGGCCAGCGACCGCTTGCGCCGGAGCAGCTCGGCCACCCGCTCTTCGACGGTGCCCTGGGTGACGAGGCGGTGCACCTGCACCGCGCGGGTCTGGCCGATCCGGTGGGCGCGGTCGGTGGCCTGGTCCTCGACGGCGGGGTTCCACCAGCGGTCGACGTGGACGACGTGGTCGGCGCGGGTGAGGTTGAGGCCGGTGCCACCGGCCCGCAGCGACAGCAGGAAGACCGGCACTCCGCCACCGTCGGGCCCGGCCTGGAAGCTCGCCACCATGGCGTCGCGTTGGCGGGCGGGCGTGCCGCCGTGCAGGAACTGGTGGGGCACCCCGGCGCGCGCCAGGTGCTCCTCGATCAGCCGGGCCATCGCGACGTACTGGGTGAAGACCAGCACGGAGCTGCCCTCCGCGAGTGCGGTGCCGAGCAGCTCGTCGAGCAGGTCGAGCTTCTCCGAGCGCCCGGCGAGCCGGCCGCCGGACTGCTTGAGGAAGTGGGCCGGGTGGTTGCAGATCTGCTTGAGACCGGTGAGCAGCTTCAGCACCAGGCCGCGGCGGGTGTCCTCGTCGGCGTGCTCGATGCGGGCCATGGTGTCGCGGACGAACGACTCGTAGAGGACGACCTGCTCGCGGGTCAGGCCGAGCAGGTGGTCGGTCTCGGTCTTGGCGGGCAGCTCGGGAGCGATGCCGGGATCGGACTTGCGGCGCCGCATCAGGAACGGGCCGATCAGCCCTGCGAACTGCCGCGCCTTGGTCGGCTCGAGCCCCGACTCGATCGGGCCGGCCCACACCTTGCGGAAGGCCTGCCGGCTCCCGAGCAGACCTGGCGTGGTCCAGTCGAGGATCGCCCAGAGCTCGGTCAGGTTGTTCTCGACCGGGGTGCCGGTCAGGGCGACCCGCGACGTGCCGGGGATGGCGCGGAGCGCGCGAGCCGTCGCCGAGCGGGCGTTCTTCACGTGCTGGGCCTCGTCGGCCACCACCAGCCCCCACGACTGCCCGGCCAGCGACTCGGCGTGGTTGCGCAGGGTGCCGTAGGTCGTCAGGACGAACCCGTGGGGATCGAGGCCGACCAGTGACCGCTGCCCGCCGTGGAAGCGGCGGACGTCGACTCCCGGCGCGAACCGGTTGATCTCGGCCTCCCAGTTGCCGAGCAGCGAGGTGGGGCACACGACCAGCGTCGGCCCGAGGTCGGAGGCGGCGCGGTGGAGATGGAGCGCGATCAGGGTGATCGTCTTGCCCAGGCCCATGTCGTCGGCCAGGCAGGCGCCCAGCCCCATCGAGGTCAGCTCGTCGAGCCAGGTCAGGCCCTGTCGCTGGTAGTCGCGCAGGGTCGCGGTCAGCCCGGGTGGCTCGGGGAGGAGCGGCGCGGTCGACGCGGCGAGCAGCCGCTCGCGCAGCTCGAGCAGGCTGGCCCCGACGATCACCTCGGCCGGGGCGTCGTCGACGTCGACCACGCCGGTCAGCGCGGCGGCCACCGCCTGCGCGGGCTTCACGGTGCGGATCAGCCGGCTGCGCGCCTTGCGGGCGACCGCCGGGTCGATCACGGTCCAGCTGCCGCGCAGCTTGAGCATCGGGGACGTGGCCCGCGCCAGGGCGTCCATCTCGGCCTCGCTGAGCGGGTCGCCGCGCAGCGCGACCTGCCACCGGAAGGCGAACATCGCATCGCCGCTGAGCACCCCCTCCACGAGCTGGGCCTCACGCTTCGTGGGTGCCCGGTCGAGAGTGGCGGTGGCGCGCAGGTCGCGCCCGAGGCTGCGCGGCCAGAGCACGTCGACGCCCGCTCCCCGGAGCGCTTCGACCCCCACGTCGAGGAGGCTGACCAGCTCGTCGGTGTCGAGGGTGAGCTGGTCGGGCTCCGGTTGCTCGAGCAGGCGCTCGAGGGGTGGCCAGGCGGCGGCCGCCGACCGGAGCGCGATGGTCGTGTGGGTGCGCGCACGCTCGCCGAAGCCGTGCCCGGACGGCGGGTCCTGCCAGAGGCTGACCGCGTCGCGCACGTGGAGGGGGTCCTCCTCGGCGTGCACCTGGAGCACCATCCGGCAGGAGCCGCCGATCAGCTCTTCCTCGTCGGCCTCGATGCGCAGCGAGAGCGTGACCAGCTGCGGGCGACTCGCATCGTCGCGATGCCGCTCGACGAGGTCGCGCAGCCGATGGGTGAACGCCTCGGACACCGGGGCCGGGCCGGGACGGGACGCGAGCCGCGACGGGACCGGTGGCGGTAGCGGCGCGCTGCGCGGCATCGCGTCGACCACGGCGTCGACCATGCGGCGTACGACGCGCTCGGCGTCGGCGGACGAGAGGTCGGGATAGGCGCGGGCCTCGGCCAGCCGCCGGAGCCGCTCGGCGTCGTCGGCGGCCAGCGGTGCCAGCCGCCAGATGCCGTCGCGGGGCTCGAACTTGCCGGCGGCCACGAACCGCATCGCCAACAGCGCGGCCGCCGCCAGCAGCCCCACCGAGGGATGGGCGTCGTCGGCAACGCGGGCCTTGGCCAGCACCGGCAGCGCGGCCCGGATCGGCAGGGAGATGGTGCGCCGGTCATCGGTGAACTCGACCACCCCGAGCCGCGGGGAGTCCGCAGCGCGCAGGGTGGCCGGACCCGACAGCGGCACGAAGCTCATCCCCACCTCCCTTGCCACGACGCTAGCCCGCCGTACCGACACCCCCTGCGAGCCCACCCGATGGTCCCTGACGACAGGGTCGTGATCCCAGCCGATCCTCGACCTTTTCGTCGGGGTCCATCGCGGCCGAGGCTATTGCAAGAGTTCTTTCGAAAGAGTACTTTCGACGCCATGACCCAGGCTCCGTCGTACCGCCGACTGCGTGACCCCCGCGAGCTGAACGCGCTCGCCCATCCCGTGCGGATCGCGATCATGGAGCTGCTCACCGTCTCCGGTCCGCTGACCGCCACCGAGCTCGCCGACCGGCTCGACGAGACACCGGCCAACTGTTCGTGGCACCTGCGCAAGCTG